>JAYUFA010000173.1:0-6006 GCA_043738925.1 Actinomycetota bacterium | reverse complement strand
AAGGCACCGGCCTCGACTACGACTGGGCGATCAAGGTCAACGGTGAAGGCACCGGCCTGTTGCTGCAGCACTGCCGCAGGGCCAAGGCCGCGCTCGTGATGTCGACGCAGTCCACCTACAAGCCGGTCGACGACCCGATGCACGTGTTCACCGAAACCGATGCGTTGGGCGACGGCAACAGCGTGTTCGCGCCGACCTACTCAATCTCCAAGATCACCGAGGAGGCGGTGGCGCGTTACTGTGCCCGAGCGTTCGATCTTCCCGTGACCATCGCGCGCATGAACGCGTCGTACGGCGCCAACGGCGGGCTGCCCACCTATCACCTCGACTGGATCGTCGGCGAACAGCCCGTGGTGGCGCGCTGGGACCCGTGTCCCTACAGCCTCATTCATCAAGACGACATCAACGAGCAAACCGAGGCGTTGCTTGCGGCGGCGAGTGTGCCCACCACGATCGTCAACTGGGGTGGCGACGAGGTGGCGTCGGTGCAGGAGTGGTGCGCGTACATCAGCGAGCTCACGGGCATCGCATCCGACGTGCAGACGAAGGTCATTCCCGGCACCTCGCGCGGTTCGGTCGCCGATGCGACAAAGCGCATTTCGCTTACGGGTCCGTGCAAAATCGGCTGGCGCGAAGGTATTGCGAGGACGCTCGCCGAGCGCTACCCCAATGGCATCACGCCGGGGATGGGCGTGCAAGGTCAGGCGTCGCGGTTGCTTGCCGCGTACGTACCCGAAGACTGAGGTTGTGACATGGGCGTGTTCGGTTGGATCATCGTCGGCTTGATCGCCGGCTCACTCGCGCAATCGGTCACTGGCGTACAGAAGCGTGGCTGTCTCTTCACGTTGCTGCTCGGCGTGTTGGGCGCGGTGGTGGGCGGCGCGTTGTTCAATGCCGCCGGTGATCGCGGTATCACCCACTTCGGCGTGTGGTCGCTGTTTGTCGCGTTCGTCGGAGCGGGCGCGTTGTGTGTCGTCTTCGGCCGCGTCCTGCATCGTCGGTAAGCGCTCCCACGTGATCCCCTGCGATCGGCCCCGACGGCTGCGGCAGCGTAGTTTGCCGACGTGAACGACGGCATCAGCTTCGCGACCACGCTCAACGGCCTGCGGGTGCTCGACCTGACCCGCAACTTCGCGGGGCCGTATTGCACGATGACCCTCGGTGACCTTGGCGCCGATGTCATCAAGGTCGAGAGCCCAGGCGTCGGCGACGACACACGCTCGTGGGCGCCTCCGGCGTGGAACGGCGTAAGTACGTCGTATCTCGCAGCCAACCGCAACAAGCGCAGCATCGCTGTCGATCTCGACACCGATGACGGCGTCACCATCGTGCGCGATCTCGCTGCTCGCGCCGACGTGCTGGTCGAGAGCTTCCGGCCGGGCTCGCTCGCGAAGCGCGGTCTTGGCGCAGACGAACTGTGTATCGCAAACCCGAGGCTGATCGCATGTTCGATCTCGGCGTTCGGTGGCACTGGTCCGCGACGCGACAGCCCGGGCTATGACCCGGTGCTGCAGGCATACAGCGGCATCATGGCGATGACGGGTGAGCCGGGCCGTCCGCCCGTGCGTTTGGGCATCGGCGCCGTCGATTTGGGCACTGCGGCGTGGGCCACGATCGCTGTGCTCTCCGCGCTCGCCAATCGCGAACGCACAGGGAAGGGTGCGCGCATCGAAACCAGCCTGTTCGAGATAGCCACGTGGTGGATGGGCTATCACCTCGCTGGCTACTTCGGCACGGGCGTCGCGCCGACACGGCAAGGCACGACCACGCCGATGATTGCGCCGTATGAGCTGTACGCGACCGCTGACGACGTCGGCGTCATGGTGGCCGCGGCCAATGACAACCTGTTCTCGTTGTTCGTCAACGCGATCGACCTCGGCGAGCTGATCAACGATCCGCGGTTCGCCTCCAACGCATCGCGCGTCAAGTACCGAGACGAGCTGCGCGGCTTCATTGCGCCGCGGCTGCGTGAACGCACCGCTGTCGATTGGGAAGCCGTCCTACGCGCCGCGTCCGTGCCATGTAGTCGGGTGCGTGACGTCGCGGAGTTGGCCCGCGATGAGCAGCTGGCCGCGCTTGGATTGTTGGAGCCGTGTCCGCATCCGACGATCGATGACCTGCGCCTCGTGGGTGTGCCGGTCAGCGTGGATGGCGTGCGAGGTGCGTCGCGTCTCGCACCGCCGGCTCTCGGTGAGCACACCGACGCCATCCTCGCCGAACTGGGTCGAACGTCGCGTGAGATCGGCGCCCTGCGGGCAAGTGGCGTCGTCGGTTGAACGTAGATGCGGCTACCGTTTCGCACAACGATCGTTTGTACGCATCAGGGGGCACGATGACCATCGCCGAGACCCGAGCCGCAGAGGAAGTGGTCGGCACCGCGATTTCGTCGATGGGTAGCGGCAACGGGTCGCCCACGCGTATCCCGGTGTACCGCTACACCTCGCCCGACTTCGCCAAGGTCGAGATGGACCATGTGTTTTCGAAGGCGTGGCTCGTCGCATGCAGCGTCGACCACGTCGCTGAGGCCGGCGACTATTTCGAATACCGCGTCGGCCCGTACTCGGTGCTCATCGTGCGCGGTGATGACGGTGAGTTGCGCGCCTTTCAGAACGCGTGCCGCCACCGCGGCAACATCATCTGTGAGGGCGCCGGTTCGGGCATCACCGAACTGCGTTGCATGTACCACAACTGGACATGGGATCTTCGCGGTCGCCTTCGACAGGTACCGTCACGCAAGGGATTCGGCACGTTGCGCAACGACGACTTCCCGTTGCTGCCCGCGCGTGTCGATACGTGGGGCCGTCTCGTATTCGTGAACCTCGACAACGACGCTATGTCGCTGGCCGAGTATCTCGAGGGCGTGCCCGCCGACATAGCGTGGATTGAACCCGACGTGTATCGCTGCACGCGGTTGATCTCGACCACGGTGCCGAGTAATTGGAAGGTGCTGTCGGAAGGATTCTCCGAGACGTATCACGTGCAGTGTTTGCACAGTGACATGTTGGGTTGCTTCGACGACATCAACGCCGGGCAATTTCTCTGGCAGCGCCACGGTGTATCGAAGCAGCGATACGGGGTGCCCAGTCCGCGGCTCGGTCGCAATGTCGAACCGCAGATCGTGTGGGACTCGTTCATCGCCAGTCAGGGCATGCGCATGGGCATCGACGAGTCGTGCCCCGTGCCCGAAGTGCCCGCCGGTAAGACCGTGCAGGACCTCATCGCCGATCGCATGCGTGATGTGCTCGGTGGGCGCGGCGTAGACATCTCACATCTCGACACCGATCAGGTGACCACGCTCAATCAGTACAACCTGTTCCCGAATGTGACCGTGCTCTACAACGTCGACTCGTTGAGCGTGATGTACGCGTTGCCAGGTTCGAAGGTCGACGAGGCGACGTTTGTCGTACTTCACTTCGAGCGCACGGCATCGGTGCACTCACCGCGGGAGCATCCGCAACGTGTCGACGTGCCGGGCGGCCTGGCGGTGTTCGGCACCGTCATCAACCAGGACATCGAACTCTTGCGCAATGCGCAGCGCGGCCTGCAACAACCGGGCCTCACACACCTTGCGCTGTCGAGTGAGGAGTGCCGCATCATCAACATGCACCGCACGCTCGAGCGCTATTGCAACATCGTCCCGTCCGAGTTGACTGGCGGCCCCGTTCGCTAACGCGGGCCGTAGATCCGGGCCGCGTTGCCGGCGAGGATGGCGCTGCGCTCGCTCGCCGCGACTCCGGCGAAACAGCGCTCGATGGTGTCGCGCGAGTGCGGCCAGTCGGAGCCGCCATGGGGGTAGTCGCTCGACCACAACATGCGACTCACGCCGACGTCGTGTCGATTCTTCACGCCGTAGGTGTCGGTGATGAACACATACGACAGGTTGTGCTCCCAGTAGTGACTGGGCTTTTCCTTCATCGGGTGCGCGAGTTGACGCGCGTGGCGGTCGTCCATCTGCTCTTTGACGTACGGCACCCAGCCGCAGTCGACTTCGCCAAGTACCACATGCAATTCGGGGTAACGATCGAACATGCCCGCACCGATCAGTTGCGCCACGCGAATCGGTGCGTCGAAGAAGCGCATGTCGCCGCGGAGCTTGCCACGCGAGATCTCGCCTTGCGGTCCGGTAGCGAAGCTCACGTGGATGCTCACGGGCACACCGGCTTCGGCCGCCGCGGCGAAGAAGCGATCGTCGTCCTCGTTGATGTCGAGACCGCCGCTGGGGTACTGCCCGAGTTGCACGCCGCGCATGCCAGGCATGGCCATGGCTCGGTGCATCTCGGTGATCGCCGCGTCAACTCCGACGTTGGGCATCAACGCAATGCCCCACAACCGATCGGGCGCGTGCGCGCAGTACTGCGCCAACCAATCGTTGTACGCCTCGATGCACGCGATATGAAACGCCTGGTCGACGGTGTGCCAGAACAACGTGTTCGACACGCGAGGCGTGGCATAGAGCACCTCGGCGTCGACGCCGTCGGCGTCCTGCTCGACGAGTCGCACCGCCGGGTCGTAACCACCCGCGCGCACGTCCTCCCAAAGGCACCAACCGCTCTTCTTCTCGATCGGCAGGCCTGCGCTGCAGTTCGCCCCGAAGTTCATTGGATCGAGAGCGCCCTCCATCACCCACGCGTGGCCCTGCTCGAAGCGCTCCATACGCGGCGCTCGGTCGCGGTACTTCTGCGCGAGACGTGAAGTCCACAGATCGGGTGGCTCGTTGATATGCGAGTCGGCCGAGATCAATCGGTAGTCGCGCATGTTTTGACTGCTCCTTCTACGTGCGGCCACGGTGGCCCCCGTCTTTCTACCGCCTCGACAGGCATCGGCGTTCTATGGTTGCGCGAACGGGCGTTGGGCGCCCGACGCCGATCGTCCCCCGGAGGATCCAATGCTCGATGTCTGCATCAAAGGCGCGACCATCATCGACGGCACCGGTCGTGCTGGTTTTCTCGGCGACGTCGGCGTACGCGCCGGGCGTATCGTCACGGTCGGCGAGGTCACCGAATCGGCCACCAGCACGATCGACGGCGCCGGTCTCGTCGTGTGCCCTGGCTTTGTCGATCCCCACACCCACTACGACGCGCAGCTGATGTGGGACCCGCACGCCACACCGTCGAACCTTCACGGCGTCACCTCTGTCATAGCGGGCAACTGCGGGTTCACGCTCGCCCCGATCGTGCCAGACGACGCCGACTTCACCCGGCGCATGATGGCCAAGGTAGAGGGGATGCCGCTGGCCGCGCTCGAGCAGGGCATCGACTGGAGCTGGGAGAGCTTCGGTGAGTACCTCGACATCCTCGACGGCAACATCGCGGTGAATGCGGGCTTCCTCGTTGGTCATTGCGCGCTGCGACGCAACGTGATGGGCGCAGAACGTGCCATGGATCTGGCTACTCCCGATGACATGGCGCGCATGGTGCGCGTCCTCGCCGACAGCCTCGCCGCGGGCGGGCTCGGCTTTTCGACCACGCGCTCGTCGTCGCACAGCGACGGTGATGGCGAGCCGGTGCCGTCGCGCATGGCCGGGGCCGATGAGGTGCTCGCGCTGTGCGCTGAGGTGGGTCGTCACCCCGGCACCACGCTCGAGGCAATCACTGAGGGTTGCCTTCATCTTTTCAGCGATGCCGAGATCGATCTGTTCGTCGCGATGTCGCGCGCTGCGCAACGGCCGCTTAATTGGAACGTGCTCACCCTCGACGCTGCGGCGCCCGAGCGTGCGCCTCACCAATTGCAGCCGTCAGTACGTGCGGCAGAAGCGGGCGACGCGCGCGTCGTCGCGCTGACCATGCCTGTGCTCGTGCCGATGAACATGAACTTCTTGACGTACTGCGCGATTTGGAACCTGCCGAATTGGCCGGCGGTGGTGGCGCTGCCAGTGCCCGAACGTATTGCCAAGCTGCAGGATCCCTCGACGCAGCAGGCGATGTTGCAGGGGTCGATGAGCAAGGAGGCCGGTGTCTTCGGTCGCCTCGCGAACTTCGCCGGCTACCGAATTGGAGATACGTACTC
>JAYUFA010000172.1:0-6016 GCA_043738925.1 Actinomycetota bacterium | reverse complement strand
AGCCCGCGAACAGGAACCCGCGATTGACGAGGATCGGTTCGTGGCTGCGCCGCCACGCCCAGAGCGCGACGCAAAGAAGGCCGATGACCACGTAGAGCACTCCGGGAATACGCCGACGACTGTTGTTCGGAAACTCGTACTCGCTATCGAGAGCGGTGACATCGAGTTCGGCCGGCAACTCGTCGCGTACCTCGGCGTCGGACATGGCCGGTGAACCGTCTTCGTTGCGCTTCGCCATTGGACGTGACGCTACCCGTGCTGGTCGCCCGGCGGCCAGGCGGCCACCAGCTTGCGCCACGTGTCGGGCAACGGTTCGGGCAGCACGCGCACCTCGGCAAGCGTGGTGATGAAGTTCGTGTCACCGGTCCAGCGCGGCAGAACGTGCACATGCAGATGGCCGGGAACACCAGCCCCTGCGGCGGTGCCCAGGTTCATTCCGACGTTCACGCCGCCCGGTCGATATGCCGACTTGACTGCAACCACGGCGTCGCGCACCGCGGCCCAAAGCTCGAGGTGTTCGTCATCCGTCAGCAATTCGAGGTCGGCGACGGCGCGCTTGGGCAACACCATCAGGTGCCCGGAGCCGTAGGGATAGGCGTTCAACATCGCGAAGCAGGTCGATCCACGCCACAAGATGTAGGTGTCGTCGTCGCTCAGGCCGCTCTGCTCGATCGACTCGAACAACGACAAGCCTGGCGTGTGCGGCGCGAGGCGTTGCTCCCCATCCTGCTCGATGTAGGACATGCGCCACCCGGCCCACAGTCGTTCGATCAACGCGCGCCCCTGCGGCTCATCCACGCGACGCGATGTCGGCGGCGAGGCGGTCGAGGAACGCTTCGAGCGCGACACCACGCTCGACATCGCCACCGCGCGGGTTCACCCCCACGCTGCCATGCGCGACGTCATCGTCGCCGACGACCAACACGTACGGGTGCTTTTGCAGTTTCGCGTGACGTATGCGTTTACCCAGCTGCTCATCGGCCTCGCTCATCTCGACCCGAAACCCGCGAGCACGCATGGCCGTGACGACCTCCGCCGCGTACACCTCGTGGCCTGAAGCGACCGGCAGCACGCTCGCGTGCACCGGTGCGAGCCATGCCGGAAACGCGCCCGCGAAGTGTTCGAGGAGTACACCGAAGAACCGCTCGACCGAGCCGAACAACGCCCGGTGGATCATGACCGGCTGATACGCGTGGCCATCGCTCGCGATGTACTCGAGACCGAAGCGCTCGGGCAGGTTGAAGTCGAGTTGGATCGTCGACAGCTGCCATGAGCGCCCGATGGCGTCCTTGACGTCGACGTCGATCTTCGGACCGTAAAACGCACCTCCGCCATGGTCGATCGTGTAGGCGAGGCCGTGTCGTTCGAGCGCGCCACGGAGTGCGTCGGTGGCAAGGTCCCACAGGTCATCGGCGCCGACTGCCTTTTCTTTCGGGCGCGTCGAAAGCTTGGCCTGGAAGTCGTCGAACCCGAACGCGCGTAGCACGTCGAGCACGAAATCAAGCAGTGATGCGATCTCGTCGCTGATTGATTCACGCGTGCAGAAGATGTGCGAGTCATCTTGTGTAAACCCGCGAATACGCATGAGCCCGTGCACCGCGCCCGAGAGCTCGTAGCGATAGACCGTGCCCAGCTCGTACAAGCGCATCGGCAGTTCGCGGTACGAGCGTTGCTGCGCCTTGTAGATCATGATGTGAAAGGGGCAGTTCATCGGCTTGGGGTAGTACTTGACCCCGTCGTCGAGTTCCATGGGCGGGTACATGCCGTCTTTGTAAAAATCGAGATGGCCGCTCGTCTCCCACAGCAGCGACCGCGCGATGTGCGGTGTGTACACCATCGAATAGCCGCCGTTCACGTGGCGATCGCGGCTGTAGTCCTCCATCTGCTTGCGCACCATCGCGCCCTTGGGATGCCACACCGCGAGGCCAGGACCCAGTTCCTCGGGCCACGACACAAGATCGAGCTCGGCCGCCAGCTTGCGGTGATCGCGCTTGGCAGCCTCTTCGAGGCGCAGAAGGTACGCGTCGAGGTCCTTCTTCGACGCCCACGCCGTGCCGTAGATGCGCTGCAACATCGGGCGCGTGTGGTCACCACGCCAATACGCACCGGCCACGCGCTGCAACGCGAAGTGACCGAGTCGGCCGGTGCTCGGCACGTGCGGGCCAAGGCACATGTCAACGAACGTGTCGGAGTTGCGGTAGTAACTGACCACCTCGCCGGCGACCTCGCCCGCGTCGATGTCATCATCGTCGACAACCAGATTCACGTGTTTGGTGGCGCGCTCGATGATTTCGCACTTGTACGGAAAGTCACGGAACAGTTCCAGCGCTTCGCTTGCACGCAGTTCGCCGCGCACGAAGGGCTGATCCGCGGCCATGATCTCGCGCATCTTCTTGTCGACGCGATCAAGGTCTTCCGCGCTGAAGGTGACACCGCCCGGAAGCGCGAAGTCGTAGTAAAAGCCGTTCTCGATCGCCGGACCGATGGCATTGGTGGAACCAGGGAACAGCTCCAACACCGCCTGCGCGAGCACGTGCGAAGTGGAATGGCGAATCGTGTGTAAGCCTGCGTCGCTCGTATCGGTAACGATCGACACGGTCTCGCCGCCCCGAAGCACCGTGTTGAGATCGCGCTCCTCACCGTCGACCACGGCGATCACAGCCGCTTTTGCCAGGCGTGACCCGATCGCCTGCGCGAGATCAGCAACGGTCGACCCGTCGGGCAACGCGCGCGAAGAACCATCGGGTAGGGACACGGTGATGTCGGCCATAGCGCACCGATGTTACCGGCGGTGCGCGGTCGGTCAGGCGACTTCGAGCGCTCTGGGATGTAACACGTCGGCCGACGACCGTTGTTCGGCGACCTCGGTCACCTCGGCTGGGGTGCCTTTCGTCGCGTACGTGTGGATGTATTCCTGACCGCTCAGCTCGCGGATCTCGTACATGACCTCGTCGATCATGGCCCGCAGAACGCTGCGCTCGTCACCGCGACTCGCGTAGCGCGCCGGGTCGATCGGACGACCGAACGACACGCTCGCGGGTCGCCACAAGCGAGGGAACTTCGCATCGGGCGCCATGATCTCGAGGGTCCCGCGCACACCCACCGGTATCAACGGCGCGCCCGTGCGTAACGCCAGTCGGGCCGGGCCGGTCTTGCCCTTGTGCAACAGACCATCGCGCGAGCGCGTGCCTTCGGGGTAGATGCCGAACAGCTCACCTCGCTCGAGAATGGCCGCGGCAGCGTCAAGCGCGGCGGCTGAGGCATTGCCGCCGCTGCGGTCGATCGGGATCATGCCGAGCGCCGGAAACAGCCAACGGGTCTTCCAATCGTCGAGATACTCGGCCTTGCCCACGAACGTGATCCGGCGCGACAGCACCGAGGGGATGAAGAACGAATCGAGTACCGACACGTGGTTCGAGCAGAGAATTGCCGGACCGGCCGGAATGTTTTCGAGGCCTTCGGCGCGGATTCGCCAAGCGAACCCGAACACCGGCCTCATCATCAAGCGAGCAACGGTCTGGAGTTGGCCGGCGTCACGTCCCATGCGACGAGTCTCTCAGATCCACCCCGAGAAGTTCGGCCGCCGCTGATACACCGACGCCGGCCGCTGTCGCGGCGTCGATCGCACGCAACGCCGATGGCGTCGCGAGGTCGTCGTCGAGCGCCGCGCGGGTTGCATCGAGCGCACCGTCGCCAGCTCCGGCGGTCCGCCAACGAGCCAGGCGAGCGCTGGCCTCGTCGAGCAGAGATGCATCCCATTCCCACGCCTCGCGGTAGTGCTGCGCGAGCAACATCAGACGTACTGCCGCCGGTTCGGCCGCCTCGAACAGGTCATGGACGAACACGAGGTTGCCCCGCGACTTGGACATCTTCTCACCGTCGCACAACACCATCGCGTGATGAAGCCAATGTCGCACGAACGGCTCGCCGGTGGCCCCTTCCGACTGCGCTCGCTCACATTCGTGATGCGGATAGACAAGGTCGCAACCACCACCGTGAATGTCGATCGTCGAGCCGAGTTCGCGCAGCGCCAACGCCGAACACTCGGCGTGCCAACCCGGCCGCCCGCGACCCCAGGGGCTCTCCCACGAGGGTTCACTCGGGTGCGATGGTTGCCACAGCACAAAGTCGAGCGCGTCACGCTTGTTTGCAGCGTCAGGTCGTTCACCACGGGCCACGCCGAGCCGCAACATCTCGTCGCGATCAAGGCCACTCAACCTGCCGAAGTCCGTGCTTTTCGCCACGTCGAAGTACACGCCTGCGTCGGTGACGTACGCGAACCCCCGCTCCAACAACATCGCGATCAGGCCGCGGATGTCGGGGATCGCGCCCGTCGCTCGCGGTTCGCTCCACGGCTCGGCGACACCGAGCGCAGCGAGATCATCGTGAAATCGTTTGATCTCACCGTTGCCGAGATCGAGGTAGTGAACCCGACGTTCGCGAGCGGCGCGCAGAATGTCGTCGTCGACATCGGTGATGTTGCGCACGAGCCGAACATCGTGACCGCGGTCGAGAAGCCGTCGCTGCAATACGTCGTAGGTGACATAGGTCGCGGCGTGGCCAAGATGCGTAGCGTCGTATGGCGTCACGCCACACACATAGATGCTGACGCGCTCGTTCGCTTCGAATGGCACCACGGCCCGTTGCGCTGTGTCGTACAGACGCATCGTCGGCTGCATGGCCCCGAGCGTACCCAGATCAGCCGCCGCAAACCTTTCGACGGCTGCCGCACCCACTATCGTGCGCGTCCATGGGACTACTCGATGGGAAACGGATCCTCGTCACCGGCGTACTCACCGACGCCTCGCTGGCGTTCGGCGTGGCCAAGCTCGCGCAGGAACAAGGGGCCGAGGTCGTGCTTACCGGTGTCGGTCGCGGGCTCTCGCTGACCCAGCGCGTAGCACGCAAGCTGCCGGCGCCCACCGAAGTTCTCGAGTTTGACGTGACCGATCCCACACACGTGACTGCGGTGCGCGATGCGCTCCAGGCCAAGTGGGGACAAGTCGATGGCGCACTCCACGCGATCGGGTTTGCACCATCGTCATGTCTCGGCGAGGACTTCCTCGGCGCGCCTTGGGACGACGTCAAGGTGGCCATGGAGATCTCGGCGTACTCCCTCAAGACGTTGGCCGAGTGTGTTGCACCTCTGATGACCAGCGGCGGCTCGATCGTGGGGCTCGACTTCGACGCCACGGTCGCGTGGCCCGCGTACAACTGGATGGGCGTCGCGAAGGCCGCGCTCGAATCCTGCAACCGCTATCTGGCGCGAGCCCTCGGCGCCCAAGGCATCCGATGCAACCTCATCGCGGCGGGCCCGATTCGCACGATGGCGGCGAGATCGATCCCTGGCTTCTCGTTGTTCGAGGACACGTGGGGTGCCAAGGCTCCCCTCGGATGGGACGTCAACGACTCCTCGGCGGTGGCGAAATCCTGTGTCGCGTTGTTCTCGGACTGGTTCCCTGCGACCACCGGCGAGATGATCCACGTCGACGGCGGCTACCACGCGATCGGCGCATAGCAGCCGAGCGGTTCACGTATCCGATGAACGTCTCAGCAGTACTTGGCCACCGTCGGATACGGGTCGACCGCGTTGCCGCGGTGGCCGATGTGGATTTCGAAGTGCAGGTGATTGATCGACGCGTTGCCGGAGTGGCCGACGTAGCCATTCAGCTCGCCGGCGGCCACGTGGCCGTCATGAGGCCCGAACCGTGACAAGTGGGTGCCGTAATAGAAGTTGCCGTCGTCGCCGTACAAATACCACGAGAGGCCACCAAGGCCGTCGGTGCCGAACGTCATGTTGCCCGACACCGGGGCATAGGTCGGCGTACCGATGGACGCGATCATGTCGACGCCGAGATGGCCACGGCCACCCGAGCGTGGCTGCATCCACGAATCGGAGAACGATGCACCCGGCACCGGACATACGAACGGCCCGCTGACCGTGGTGCCCCCCGGCACTGTGGTCGGCGGCGGCGTGTCCTTCTTCTTCGCGGCCTCCTCGGCCGCCTTACGCTGG
>JAYUFA010000171.1:0-2277 GCA_043738925.1 Actinomycetota bacterium | reverse complement strand
CGCGCCTTTCTGGGACGCGACACCCGCGTCGCTACTGATGGAGGAACGCAGATGGATTGTTTGACGTACACGGTGACCGAAGCAGCAGTGCTGTTGGGCATCAGCAGGACGTCGGCGTATGAGTGCGTGCGCCGCGGGGAGATCCCGTCGCTGACCCTCGGCCGGCGTGTGGTGATCAGCCGGGCTGAAGCGCCCCGGGATCGGTGACTGCTCCATCTCTTGAGAGGATGGAGTCATGTCAGGAGCGAAGCGTGTCGGGAGGTATCCCGATGAGATGCGTGAGCGGGCGGTGCGGATGCTGTTCGAGCATCAGCACGAGTACCCGTCGCAGTGGAAGGCGATCGAGTCGATCGCGAAGAAGCTCAACATCAATCACGAGACGTTGCGGATCTGGGTCCGCAAGGCCGAAGTCGATGGTGGTCAGCGGCCGGGTGTGACGACCGAGGAACGGTCGCGGATCAAGGAGCTCGAGCGTGAGAACCGGGAGCTGCGCCGGGCGAACGAGATCTTGAAAGCTGCATCGGCTTTCTTCGGGGCGGAGCTCGACCGCCAGTCGTGGAGATAGTCGCGTTCATCGATCAACACCGTGAACGGTTCGGGGTCGAGCCGATCTGCAGGGTGCTCACCGAGCACGGCTGCAAGATCGCCCCGAACACCTACTGGGTGGCCAAGAAGCGAGGGCCGTCACAGCGTGCTGTTCGCGACGCCGAGCTGACGCCCGAGGTGGTGCGCGTGTTCGAGGCCAACTTGTTCGTCTACGGCGCGGACAAAGTGTGGGCCCAGCTGAACCGTGAGCACATCCGTGTGGCGCGTTGCACCGTCGAGCGGCTGATGCGAGCCCAAGGCCTGTCCGGAGCCAGACGCGGCAAGGCATTCACGATCACCACGACCAGCGATGACCGCCAGGCGCGGCCGGCGGATCTCGTCGAGCGCAAGTTCCGGGCACCGGCCCCGAGCCGGTTGTGGGTCGCGGATTTGACCTACGTGAAGACCCACTCCGGCTGGGTCTACGTCGCGTTCATCATCGACGTCTACTCGCGGTTCGTGGTCGGCTGGCAAGCGTCGCGGTCGCTGCGTTCGGACCTCGCGATCGACGCGTTGGAGATGGCCGTGTTCAACCGCCAACGCGCCGGCCACGACCTGAATCGGCTGGTCCATCACAGCGACCGCGGAGTCCAATATCTCAGCGTGCGCTACTCCGAACGCCTCGCCGAGAACGACATCGTCGCGTCGGTCGGATCGAAGGGCGACAGCTACGACAACGCGATGGCCGAGAGCTTCAACGGGCTCTACAAATGGGAGCTCATCTACCCGCAAGGCCCGTGGCGCGGGCTCGACGACGTCGAGTTCGCAACAATGACCTACGTCGACTGGTTCAACCACCGACGCCTCCACGGCGAGATCACCGACAACGCCGGCTACACCACACCGGCCGAGTCCGAAGCCAACTACTACAGTCAAAACCCGATGGCCCTCGAGGTCGTCACCCAATAACCCGAGCAGTCATCAAACCCGGGGCGCTTCAGGCCGCGTTGGAACGCCTGCTCGACGGCGCGGTCGACCACGCAGACGCGGTGCGATGAACTCGCCGCGAGCTCGAACCCCCGGGCACCGCACACGCTCTGTTCGCCATGCCCGCGCGATCGCGTCTCCGCGGTCTCGTTCGTTTGACGCGTCCCGAACCGAATTGACGATGGCAGACGGGTGCACGGGCGCGGGTGGGAGGTCGCGGTGACGGTTCGTGTCACGACGTTGAAAGGCCCCACCGCGGGCGTGTACTACGTCGACGGTCTCCCCAACTACTACCTCGACGCCGAGGGTGAACCGCCGGGGGTGTGGCACGGCCACGGTGCCGCACAGCTCGGCTTGGACGCCGTGTTGGTCGACGGCGACTTCCTCGCGATCATGGCCGGCACCGACCCGCACACCGGCAGGTTGTTGGGCCGCGCGTTCGATGAGCGGTCGGTGCGCGGCTTCGACGTCACCGCGTCGGCACCCAAATCGGTGTCAGTCCTGTGGGCGCTCGGCGACGAACACACCCGCGGTGAGGTCGTCGCGGCACATGACGCCGCGGTGGCGGCGATGATCACGTGGATCGAATCGCACGCCCACACCCGCTATCGGATCAACCGTCAAGTCGCCGTGGTCGACGCCGAAGGCATCATCGCGGGGGTGTTCCGTCAGCACACCAGCCGTGCCCTCGACCCACAACTGCATTCGCATGTGGTGATCGCGAACCGTGTGCGCGCTGATGACGGGCGTTGGCTCGCTTTGGAC
>JAYUFA010000170.1:0-6023 GCA_043738925.1 Actinomycetota bacterium | reverse complement strand
TTTCGAAGGCGATGTGCGCCGTGGTTTCAAGATCCGGGCCCTTCGCCGGCCCCGATGGACCGCGAGAGCCGCCACCAAAGACACTGCCCCCACCGAAGAACGCCTCGAAGATGTCGTTGATCCCACCCCCGAACGGATCGCCGCCGCCGGGTCCGTCTGCCCCGAACCGGTCGTAGTTCGCACGCCGTTGCGGATCAGACAGGGTCTCGTACGCGACCGCAATCTCTTTGAACTTGGCCTCGGCCGCAGGATTGTCGGGGTTGGCGTCGGGGTGAAACTGCCGGGCGAGCTGACGGTAGGCGCGCTTTATATCCGGCTCGGAGGCGGTGCGGTCCACCCCGAGCAGTTCGTAGTAGTCGCTAGCCACGCATCACCCTTCGCTCAAACGGTCGCCGAGACGCCGACTCACCACGGCCACCGCCGACAGCGCCTGCGGATAGTTGAGCCGCGTCGGCCCCAGCACGCCAACGGTACCGACCTGGCGACCCTCCACCTCATACGGAGCGACGACCAGCGAGCACTCAGCCAGCGGCTCAACCCCGGTCTCGGAGCCGATGGCGACGCTCAGCCCGCGATCGAGCACATCGCGGATGAGGCTGACCACCACAAGTTGGCGCTCGAGCACCGACAGGACCTCGCGAACCTTGTCAACGGCGTCGAACGCGTTGACCATCCGGGCGGCCCCGCTCACAAAGACATGTTCGCTCTCGTGGCCAGGGTCGGCGACGAGCGCGCGCAATGCGGCGGCCGCAACCGCGGCGATGTCGGCCTGTACTTCGACCGGCACAACCCCGGTCTGCAACGCCTGGCCAGCTGTGATGCGAGCCAACAACACCGACGCCTCGTGCACCGTCTCGTCGGTGACACCGTCCGCCAACTCCACTGTGGCTTTCTCCACGGAACCGTTGGACAACACCGCGACAACCACGGCTGCGTGCAACGCTACGCGCACGATTTGAAACGATCGGACGGTGGCACTCTGCGGGGTCGGAGCCACCACCACCGCCGCACAGTCGGTAAGGTCAGCCAACAAGGCTGTGGTCTCGGTCAGCAGGCGCTCGAGTTCTCCGTGTGAGTGATCGAAGAACGACGTTACGGCCTCGGACTGCGCTCGGCCGAGCGTAGGCATCTCGAGCGAGTCGACGAAGAAGCGATAACCCTTGTCGGTGGGCACGCGGCCGGCACTCGTGTGCGGTTGGTGGAGATAACCCTGCTTCTCAAGCTGCACGAGTTCGTTGCGTACCGTCGCCGGTGACACGCCGATCCCGGGCGCGTTCGCCACGTGGCCCGAGCCAACGGGCTGCGCAGTCTGGATGTACTCCTCAACGACGGCCTTGAGAATGGCCGCCTTGCGCTCTTCGAGCATCAGCCACCAATGGTCAACCTAGTGGCGGCGCAGTCTATCGGCGCTTGCCGCAGCCCCGGGGGCATTCCGACGAACGAGCCAACGCGGCTTCTACGGAGTCAATCCCGTGGACAAGGCGACCCGACAACTACGAATCGAGCTTCAGTGCCGTGATGAATGCCTCCTGAGGCACCTCGACACGACCGATCGACTTCATGCGCTTCTTGCCCTCTTTTTGCTTCTCCAGCAACTTCCGCTTCCGACTGATGTCACCGCCGTAGAGCTTCGCGGTGACGTCCTTGCGCAATGCTTTCACGGTCTCACGAGCGATGATGCGACTGCCCACCGCCGCCTGGATCGCGACGTCGAACTGCTGGCGCGGGATGAGTTCACGCAGCTTGTCGACCATACGTCGGCCGTAGCTGTCGGCATTGGAACGGTGCACGATGGCGCTGAACGCATCGACCGGCTCACCGTGCAACAGAACGTCGACCTTGACGAGGTTGGCCTTGGCATAGCCCGCGGGCTCGTAGTCGAGCGAGGCATACCCTTGCGTACGCGATTTCATCTGATCGAAGAAGTCCATCACCACCTCGGCAAGTGGCATCCGATAGACGAGCTCGATTCGCTCCGGCGACAGGTACTCCATCTTGATCATCTCGCCACGCCGGTTCTGGCACAACTCCATCAACGTGCCGGTGTAGTCGCTCGGTGTCAGCAACGTGCAAGTGAAATACGGCTCCTCGATGGAATCGATCACACCCGCGTCGGGCATGGTGCTCGGGTTGTCGACCACTACCTGCGTGCCGTCGGTCTTGTTGACCCGATACTCCACCGATGGCGCGGTCGAGATGAGCGACAGCCCGAATTCTCGTTCGAGCCGCTCGCGCACGATCTCCATGTGCAACAACCCGAGGAACCCGCAACGAAAGCCGAACCCGAGCGCCCCAGACGTCTCCGGTGCATACGTGAACGACGAGTCGTTGAGCCGCAGCTTCTCCAACGCCTCGCGAAGATCCTGGAACTCGTCACCGTCGATGGGATACAGCCCGGAGAACACCATCGGCTTGGGCTCGCGATAACCCGCAAGCGCGGTACTTGCGGGACGAGCGGCGGTCGTCACTGTTTCGCCTGAACGGGCTTCGCCAACGTCCTTGATTCCTGAAATGAGATAGCCGACCTCGCCGGGACCGAGCGACGCTACCGGGGTGTGAACCGGCAGTCGCACGCCAACCTCATCAGCCTCGTGCACCGTGCCCGCCTGCATGAACCGCAACTTCGCGTTGCTCGCCAGCACACCGTTCATGACGCGGATCGACGAGATCACGCCGCGGTAGTTGTCGAAATGACTGTCGAAAATCAAGCCTTGCAACGGAGCGTCAGCATCACCCTTCGGTGGTGGGATGCGCCTGATGACCGCTTCGATGAGTTCTTCGACGCCCGCGCCGGTCTTTGCACTGATCAACAGGATCTCCTCGGCGGGGATGCCCAACACCTTCTCGATTTCCTCGGCGTATCGCTCAGGCTCAGCCGCCGGCAGGTCGATCTTGTTGAGCGCCGCCACGATCTCCAGGTTGTTCTCCAGCGCGAGATAACAGTTGGCCAGCGTCTGTGCCTCGATACCCTGCGCGGCGTCGACCAGCAAGATGACGCCTTCACACGCGGCGAGCGAGCGGCTCACCTCGTAACCGAAGTCGACATGGCCCGGCGTGTCGATCAAGTTCAGTACGTAGTCGCGCCAGTGAAGCCGTACCGATTGCAGCTTGATGGTGATACCGCGCTCACGCTCGAGGTCCATCGAGTCGAGGTACTGCGCCCGCATCTCTCGCGGATCGACCGCGCCCGTGAGCTCGAGCATCCGATCGGCCAAAGTGGACTTGCCGTGGTCGATGTGCGCGATGATCGAGAGATTGCGAATAAGCGACAGGTCCATGGCCCCGAGCAGTCTACGGAAGCGCTCTGCACACCGAGCGAGCGGCGGTGACTTTCCCGAGGCGGGCCGGTAGCATTCGACGGTCAGCTTTTTGCTGGGCTCGACTGAGTAACCGCGTCTTCCGAGCGCGCCCGAATAGCACTGCGCCTGCCGGCGCACCGAGTAGCAAGGTCCTCCGTGGCGAACATCAAGAGCCAGATCAAGCGTAACAAGCAGAACGAACGCCGCCGCCTACGCAACAAGGCCGTGCGTTCCGAGTTGCGTACGCGAACGAAGAGCGCCGAGGCTGCGGTAGGCACCGAGACGTTCGACGCGTCGTCACGGCTGGCGATCAGCAAGCTCGACAAGGCTGCAGCAACGGGCGTCATCCACAAGAACGCTGCTGCGCGCAAGAAGTCGCGCCTCATGAAGCGCCTCGCCCGCCTCGCGGGCTAACACGCAACGCGGGATCGGTCGCCCAGCGCGCGTCGCTGATCCGCGCGCATGTTTAGCGTCGGCCCAGGTTCGCTAAGCGAGCAACCAACACTTCCATCACCATTTCCGGCGGCCAAGCCAACGAGCCCCGCAGGGCGAGGTCTGCGTCGCCCAGCAGCCGGATCGCCTGACGCACGCGTGACCCCCCGAGTCGCCGGCTCTGAGTGAGAGCCTTCTTGGCCGGATAAGTCGACCCCTTCAGGCCGAGGATGTGTGCGGCCGACTTCTCGTCAAGTCCCGTGACCCCGTCGAGCCGGAGCATGCGTCCGTAGTGGCTGTGCAACGTGGCGAGCAGTTGCAGCGGATGTCGCTGACCGGCGTCCATCATCCGATGCAACTTGTCGAGCGCCTCGGCGATGTTGCCGCCGTCAAGCGAATCGGTGAGCTCCCACGGTGGCACCGTGCCCGATGCACCCAAAAATGGCTCGATTTCTACGTCCGTGAGATGAACGTCCGGGCCGTACGTCGCCTCCAAGGTGTGCAACAAGCCGACGACGCGGGCTCGATCCTCCCCGAACCGCCCGTGTACCAATTGGCGGGCGCCGCGATCGAGACGAACGGCGGCCTCATCAATGCGCTCATCGAGCCATGCATCAGCGGCCTTGCCCGATGGCACGCCGGTGTCGATGAATACGCCGCCGGCCGATCGCACGGCCTCGATGAGTTTCTTCGGCACGGCGCTCAGCCGATCTTGTCGAGGTGCCACACCTCGCTCCCATACGAGCACCAACCGCGTGGTAGCGAGCGGGTCGGCCAAGATCGCCAGGAGAGGCGAAAGGTCATCAGACTTTGCGAAACGGCCGAGATGATGCGCGACGACGACACGATGCGGCGTCAGGAAAGGCGGTGTTTGCGCAGCATTCACGAGTGGCGCAAGGTGGAACGAGTCTTCGACCCGGAAGTCGTCCTCGCCGAGCCGGACCAATGCCATGTCGCGGTCTTCGCCATCGAGGAGTTGATGAATCAGCTCGTGGACCGCATCCGCGAGTAATGACGGCTCGTCACCGCCGAGAAGATGCAAATGGTGAGTCGGCGCAGTGGTCATCGTGCCGCGAGGATTTCGGCCATGACATCGGAAACTCTGCGTCCGCCGCGTACGTCATGGGCACGGAGGACGCGACAGCCAAGCGCGATCCCCAAGGCATGCGCCGCCCAAGTGGCCTCGCGACGGTCATCGACTTCCGCACCGACGAGCGATCCCAGAAACCGCTTATTTGATGCGCTGAGAAACACGGGAAATCCGAGCCGCGCCAGATCGTCGGAGTGACGCAGCAGGGTGGCCGACATCGCTTCGTTCTTGCCGAGGTCGAGCCCGGCATCAACCATGATCCGCTCGCGCGGGATACCGGCTGCGATGGCACGGGCCGCGCGGTCGGCCAGAAACAGACCGACTTCATCCACCAGGTTGACGTAGACCGGATTTGGGTCGGGGACGCGGGGCGCAAGGCGGATGTGCGTGGCGACGACGGAGGCGCCGTGTTCAGCCGCCACCGCGAGGTAGGAAGGGTCCGCGAATCCACTGATATCGTTGCCGACCTGCGCCCCACGGACAAAGGCCTCGCCCGCAACCTGAGCGCGGAAGGTATCGACCGACAACGGAACGTCGAATCGTGCTCGCAGCGCCTCAATGGCCGGGAGGACACGATCGAGTTCCTCCTGCACGGTCACCTCGGGCCCCGGGCCCGCCTTGACGCCTCCAACGTCGAGAAAGTCTGCGCCGTGAGCGACGAGCGATTCGGCTTTGCGCAGGAAGGTGTCGAAGTCGAAATAGGTGCCCTGATCGAAGAACGAATCGGGCGTCCGGTTCAGGATTCCCATCACGAGCGCTCGATGCGTGACGTCAAAGCGGTGCGCTGACCCAAGCTCCAGAATCACCCTGAGGACCATAGAGCACGAGCCGACACGCGAGACGACCGACGCCACTCTCTCCTGCGGCGCTGTCGCCGATCGGCGCGCTCGCTTCGAGAACGCGGCGCGGCACAACTGCGTCGCGGGCAGAAGGTCTCGTGTCGCTGATGCGCCGCACCCGGTGCGCTCATCTGACGGGTCGCCTTCCGTTCTGGACCCGTGACCTAGGGGAAGCCGACGAGCACCCGAACGTGATCCTCGGCCTCGACGACATCGATCGTCAGCCCGTCGAGATGGAGATGTTCACCCACCTGAGGCGTGGATGCCCCTCGAATCTGATGGCGCGTCGGCGCCCAGAGCACGGCTGGTTCGTATCGGCTGCGCAGGTCTCGCGCGACCGCTGCGGCCGTCGCGCTTACGTTG
>JAYUFA010000169.1:0-2278 GCA_043738925.1 Actinomycetota bacterium | reverse complement strand
TCGACCGCGTTCCCGGTGAAGGGCAATGGCCAACGGCACTCTTGCTCGACGGAAGCATCGGCATCGGCGGCGACCCAACGGCACTGCTGTGCCGGGTGAAGGCAGTGCTCGCGGCCGGTGGCCTGGCGCTCATAGAAACCCTCGGCCCAGGTGTCGTGCCGGGACGTGCCATGGCCTGCGTCGAATACGAGCCCGGGGTCCATGAAACCATTCCTTGGGCCAAGCTCGGACTCGATCAGCTTGAAGAAGTCGCGGCCCACGCGGGCTTCGCACTCGAGACCGTGCGGCGCGCCGGACGACGGTGGTTCAGTTGGCTACGCAGCAACCGAGTGTCGTGACCCCGACCCAATGGTGAGGACAAGGGCGCGTGCATGCGGATACTCGTAACCGGCGGCGCCGGGTTCATCGGCTCGGCCGTCGTCGACGAACTTGTGAACGACGGTCACGATGTCATCGTGGTCGATGCGCTTCTCGATCGTGCCCATCGCGTCCCGCCGGCGTACCTGAACCCCGGGGCGACATACCTCGTCGGCGACCTGGCCGATGAGACTGTCGCCACGAACGCGGTGCGGGGCATCGACGCGTTGTCGCACCAGGCGTCGCTTGTCGGCCTCGGTGTGAACTTCGGCGACGTCGTCGACTACGTCCATCACAACGACCAAGCCACTGCGGTGCTCCTCAAGGCGCTGCACGATCGCAACTTCACGGGTCGGATCGTGCTGGCGAGCAGCATGGTCATCTATGGCGAAGGAACCTTTCGATGTGCTCGGCACGACGTGGTGAATCCCAGGGCGAGAACGTCCGCTCGGCTGGACGCCGGACACTTTGAGCCGACCTGCCCCCTGTGTCACGCCGAGCTCGTCCCCGAACCGGTGGACGAGAGCGCCCCGAGCGATCCGCGCAACATCTACGCCGCGACCAAGCTCCATCAAGAGCACCTGTGCGCGGTGTACGGACGCGAACACGACGCACCCGTCATTGCCCTGCGCTACCACAATGTGTACGGGCCTCGGATGCCTCGCGACACGCCGTACGCGGGTGTCGCGGCGATCTTTCGGAGCGCGCTCGAGCGTGGCGATGCGCCGCGAGTGTTCGAGGACGGCGGCCAACGCCGCGACTTCGTCCACGTGTCGGACGTGGCTCGCGCGAACATCGCGGCGCTTCGAGCCGAAACGGAAGTGCGCGGCGCCTTCAACGTCGCGTCAGGCCAGCCGCACACGGTCCTCGAACTCGCAGATGCCCTCAGACACGCGGTCGGTGGCCACGGTCCCGCGCCGGAGGTGACGGGCTCCTATCGGCTTGGCGACGTGCGACATATTTTCGCGTCACCGGCGCGAGCGACGGAGATGCTCGGCTTCTCGGCGACGGTTTCGTTCGATGACGGCGTTCGGGATTTCGCGACGAGCAGGCTCCGTGACTGATCACCGAGCCGCCCCCAGTCGTCGATCGCCCGCGGCGTCACAACCTACGCAGAAGCTTCGACATGTCGATCACCGCGCGCGCCGTGCCGCGAAGCGTCCCGGTTTCCTTCGAGACGCCCGAATGTCGTCGGTGATATGGCAGCGCCACCTCTCGGATCACCCATCCGGCTTGCTCGGCGCGCAGCACCATCTCGAGCGGCCAGCCCGAGCGGCGGTCCTGCAAACCGAGCCCCAGCAACTCCTGGCGCCGCGCGGCGCGCATCGGCCCAAGATCATGCAGTCGCAAGTCGGTCCTTCGACTGAGCTGGGCGGCGAGCACCCGGTTCGCGAGCCGTGTGTGGATGGGCCAGGCCCCGCGGTCAGCGATACGGCGCGCGATGACGAGATCGGCGTCGCCATGTGCCACAAGGCCGGCGACGAGTGGCAACGCCAAGGGATCGAGCGACCCGTCGGCATCCATGAAGCACACGATCTCACCTTTGCAGGCCTGCAAACCTGCCCAGCAGGCCGATCCGAAACCGCGGACCGACTCGACGACCACCGTTGCCCCGTGCGCTCGTGCGACATCGCCCGATCCGTCGGTCGACCCGTTGTCGACCACGACAGGGGTGAACCCAGGCGGCATCCGCCCGAGCAGCCACGGAAGATTGTCGGCCTCGTTCAGTACGGGCAACACGACATCAGGCACGCTATGACCGTAGCGGCGCGCAGGACGCAAGCTGATGAATGAATCCGCCTACGAGATCCTGACGGAAGCGGCCGTGTCCGACTATTTGCGCGCGCATGTTGATCTTGCAGAACGTGTCGATCCGGACACGGTGACCGTACGCGAGGTCGGCGACGGCAACCTCAACCTC
>JAYUFA010000168.1:0-6029 GCA_043738925.1 Actinomycetota bacterium | reverse complement strand
ATCACCGTGATGCTCGGCGTGACCGCCATCGCGAACCTGATGCTGCTGGCGCTCGCGTCCGTTCGACATAGTCAATTGGTCGCGATCGAGGCTCTCGTATCAGCTTTCGGACTTTTGATCGCAATCCGCAGCGAAGCACGCAAGGCGACCAGCACGCGGCCGACACGTCGGGACGAAGTTGGAACGCCCACGACCCACCAAAGGGCGACTGATGGTGACGTACTGCACGAGACTGGCCGGCGCACGGGTGGCAACCACAACATGCTCACCGGTGTCGCTGTGATGTCGCTGTACATCGTCGGCCTCAACCGGCTGCTGCGGAGGCGTGTGCGTCAGATTGCCGAAACCCGGTCCCCGCTGATCTGACCGGGGTGTTGGGAGGATCCGCGGGTGAGGTTCCGAATCGTTGATGGCTACCGTCCACCGTTTCGACGGTCTCGTCGCTTGCCGGCGGCGTACCAGCTCGGCTGCGATCATCGCCGTGCCCACGTCGATCACGGGGCGCGTTTGCACGCTGGTCAGAGCCAGTCACGTTTTGCGCGACAGCCGGGATCTGTTCAGTCGGGCGGCGGTTGAGGCAATTCGCGTCTGGATCGGCGAGGCGGATGACGGGCAGGGGGAACATCCGACGGATGTGGTCGACCTGATCCAAGCCGACTGCGGCGCGGAGCGCAGTGGGCGGCGCCGACACGATCACGGCATCGACATCGCCTGTCGTGACGAGTTGCTCGACCGTCATCATGAGTTGATGGTCGGCCACTTCACCCGGAGCGGCGAGTCCCTGAGCGGCAAGGTGCCGCTGAACATCCGCGAGATGCGTGGCGGCGTGCTTGCGTGCCTCTGCCAAGGCGAGAGGGTGGTGCGAACGGTGGCCGAGCGGCACGATGACGAAGAACGAGGACTCCGGCTCAGTCGCTGCGATCTGGGCGATCGAGCCGGCCAGAGCTTCGTATCCGTCCTCTTGATTGGCGATCACTAGATAGCGCATTCCATCGACCTCGCTATCTGTCGAGCGTATGCCCATGGGTGATCGTCGAACACATTCTCGGCGTTTGACGGCCGGGTAGATTCGAGGTTGTCATGACCGATGCCGCGCTCACTCCCCCCACTTCGCTCATCAGTGTCGCCGGCCTTGTGGGGCGGCCGGTCGTCAACGCCAACGGCGATCAGATCGGCCGATTGGCAGACGTTGTCGCCAGGTGGGACGAGGACACCTATCCGGCCGTCATCGGGCTGGTCGTCAAGATCGGGGGCCGGAGAACCTTCCTGCATGTGTCCGATCTGGCTCGCATTGTGCACGATCGGGTGGAAGCCGCCTCGCCACGAGTGGTGATCGAGGAGTTCGAGCGGCGACCCGGCGAGGTGCTGCTCAACGCCGACGTCATCGACCACCAGCTTGTCGACGTTGACGGTGCCCGCGTCGTGCGAGCAGCAGACCTGTACCTGGCAGATCTCGGCACGATGCGACTGGTCGCCGTCGATGTTGGGCTCAAGGCGTTGGCTCGCAGAATGCTCCCCGGCCGAAGACGCACGGCGGCGCAACCTGCGGTCGTCGTCGACTGGGCGAGCGTCCAGCCAGTTGACGAGCCGGGCGGCCGCCTCACCTTGCGGTCGTCGGCCGAACATCTGCGACGGCTTCGACCAGCGGAACTGGCCGACCTCCTCGACGACCTCGGACGCACCGAACGACACGCGCTGCTGTCGCACCTCGGCCCAGACGTCGCCGCCGACGTCCTCGAAGAGGCGTCTCCGTCATACGTCACAGAACTGCTACTCGCACACCCGCTGGAGCGCGCTGCGGAGCTGCTGCTTGCGATGGAACCCGACGAAGCCGCCGAGGCTATCCGCGCGATCGATGAGCCGATGCGCACTGAGCTACTGGCCCAACTCAGCGGCGAGGAGGCCGATCGTCTTCGAGCGCTGGCTCGTCACCGACCCGTCAGCGCCGGCGGCCACATGACCTCGCGTCTCGCACTCGTCCATCGAGGCGAGCGGGTTGACGAGGTCCGCGACCGACTACGCGGCGACCCCGAGATGTGGGGCGGCCTCGATGCCGTCGTCGTCATTGACGACGACGGCGTGTTGGTCGATGACCTCGGCATCGCAGAGCTGTTTCTCGCCGAGCCCTCCGCGATCGTCGACTCGATGATCGGTCCGCCCTACCCGATCGTGGTCCACGTCGATGATCCGCTCGAGGAGGTCATCGAACGGTTCATCGACGGACGTGGCAACTCCGTCGTCGTCGTGGACGACGAGCGGCGGCCCGTGGGTCGAATCGTCGCCGACGACCTCGTCGATGCACTCACCCCGGGTCGAGACCGCGGCGAACGAACCCACATCTGAGGATCTGTTGTCGGCACCGTTGCCCGGCTGAAGTCATCTGATCGCCAGAACCGCTAACGCCCCGACACAGGTGCCGATGAAGACGATGCAGACTATGTACATCGCCCGCACCGGCCCACGAGCGACGAACTCTCCCATGATCTTCCGATCACCCGAGATCACGTACATGAACCCGAGCAGCGGCAGGAGTAGCACGGCGTTGAGTACCTGTGACAGCACCAGAATCGGCACGAGCGGAGCATGCGGAATGAGTACCACGAACGCGGCCGCGGCGAGCACCGCGAGATAGGTCGAATAGAACACTGGGGCTTGACGCACCGGCCGGTCGAGCGCTCCCTCCGTGCCGAGGAACTCGGACACGGAGTACGCGGTCGACAACGGGAGGATGAACGCGGCGAGCAGCGCGGCTCCCACCAGGCCGACGCCGAACAGGCTCGACGCCAGCCCACCCGCCAACGGTTCCAGGGCCTTCGCCGCATCCTCGGCGACCTTGATCTTGACCCCTTCGAGATGCAGCGTCGCGGCGCACGCGACGACGATGAACAACCCAATTATGCCAGTCAACATCGAGCCGGTGATCACGTCCCAGCGCACGTAGCGCAAGTCCTTGATCCCGAGCCGTTTGTCGACGACGTACGACTGGATGAACGCCTGCCCCCAAGGGGCCAACGTGGTACCGATCGTTGCCGTCGCGATGAGGATCGCATTCCGGTTGAACGGCATGCTCGGCACCGCCAGACCCCGAGCGGCGCTCCCCCAGTGTGGATGGGCGAGGATGCCAGCGGCGATATAGGTGAGGAACACCGCACTGAGGGCGAGCAACAATCGCTCGATGCGCCGATAGCTCCCGCGAAGCACCAGGATGCCGACGGCGGCCGCGGCCACCGGCACACTCACGTAGCGGGTCACGCCGAACAACTCCATCCCGGCGGCGATACCGGCGAACTCCGCACAGGTCGTGCCGAAGTTCGCGACGACGAGTGCGACCAGTGCCAGCCCGGCGCGGCGCGCACCGAACCGCTGACGCAACAACCCGGCGAGTCCCTGACCCGTAACGATGCCGAGACGAGCGCCAAGATCCTGAAACAACGCGAGCGCGACCACCGACAACGTGAGCACCCACAACAGCTGGTACCCGTAATCGGCACCAAGGATCGAGTAGTAGTGATACCCGCCGGGTCGTCGTCCGACAGCCCAGCCAGCAACCCTGGGCCGACGACCGCTGCGAGCACCAAGAACCGCGCACGCCACCTCGGCCGCTTCGGCGCGGCAACAGCGTCGCCGACGGTGTCCACGAGATAGGGACCGTATCGGACCGACATCCATCAACAACACCTCCGGCTCGACCACCAACGCACGGGCGAACCCGTCATATGCGGCGATGCAGTCGCGTTCCCGACGCGGGCGATCACGATCGTCGCCGCTCTTACGTTCGAGGTGTGGACCCTCGCAGTGCCGGTTGAGTGAAGCCGGCGCGGATCGTGCGGCGACGCCCTCGGACCGTAGGCTTTCGAGATGCAAGGCCCCTGGGCCGCGATCACCGTCTGCTGTCAGCCGTGACGATCGTTGCGCTCATTGTGCTGGCGGCTTCGTTGTTCGTGTTGCTGACGACAGCTTTCGGGCCGCAGGTGGCTCGGCGCCTGGCGGCGCGGTTCCCTGTAGGCGCGGCGACCCTGAACGTTGTGGTGATATTGCTTGCTTGGCGAGGTCACGACTCCTTTGCACTCGTCGTGTGCTACCTGTCCGGTGCCTGTCGTTCTCCTGGGATATCTGGTCAGTCGACGGAGTTGATGGAATGCGCGCTGCCTGAGAGGGCGCCGATGTCATCGATCGGCCGCCGGGGAGGCGCACAGATCGACCCACTCGTTGAGGTAGCGGCGCGTTGGGCAGCGGCTCGTTCTTCGGCGTTGCGAATGCCAGAATGCGCCGGTGCCGTCTGTCGACGAACCCGAACCGGTGCATCATCCGCGTCGGGCATCGCTGCGGGGTCACGGCTACTTCAAACGCCTGGGTCCTGGCATCGTCACCGGCGCTGCCGACGACGACCCGTCCGGGATCGGAACTTACTCGCAGGTCGGTGCGGCGCAAGGCCTTTCGCTGTTGTGGATGGCGCCGTTTCTTCTCCCGCTCGCTGTCGGTGTTCAGGAATCGACTGCGCGCTTGGGCCTGGTCACTGGCAAGGGGCTCGGCACCCTGATCCGCGAGCGGTTCCCGCGGTGGGTGCTTGTCGGTGCAGTGGTGTTGCTCGCGTCAGCCAACACGCTCAACATCGCCGCCGATCTCGCCTCGATGGGCGCCGCACTCCGGCTCCTGATACCGGTGCCGACCGCTGCCGGCGTGGTCATGTTCGCGGTGATGATGGCAGCGGCGGAAGTTCTCGTGCCGTACCACCGCTATTCTCGTGTGCTGCGATGGTTCGCGTTGTCATTGGTCGCCTACGTGCTCGTGCTCGGCGTGGTCCATGTCGACTGGTCCGCAGTGGCAGCGCGTACGTTCGTGCCACGCTTTCGCTTCGACGCCGCGACCATGATCGCCCTGACCGCGATCGCCGGTACGACCATCTCGCCGTACCTGTTCTTTTGGCAGGCATCCGAAGAGGTCGAAGAACGCGAGGATGGCCCCGCGACGCCAGTTGACCGTCGCCATTGCATCGCCATGCGTGTCGACGTCTGGACGGGGATGTTCTCCGGTGTCGTGGCGATGTTCGCCATCATGTGCACTGCGGCCGTGACCCTCGGAGCGAAGGGGTCGATCAACATCGGAACGGCCGAGCAGGCGGCGCAAGCCCTCGAGCCCTTGGCGGGGAGCTTCGCCAAAGTGCTGTTCGCCGTCGGGATCATCGGTCTCGGACTGCTCGCGGTGCCGGTGCTCGCTGGGTCGACCGCCTATGCAGTCGCCGAAGCGTTCCATTGGAACGAGGGTTTGAGTCGTCGCATGAAGGACGCTCGGGGTTTCTACGGCGTGATCATTGGCTCAATGGTGATCGGACTTGCGTTGGTCGGGTTCGGCGTCAACCCGATCCGGGCCTTGTACTTGTCCGCGATCTTCAACGGTCTCACTGCGCCGCCGCTGATTCTGCTGATCATCATTCTCGCCCGCTCTCGGGAGGTGCTCGGAGAGTTCCGCTCGGGACGGGTGTCGCTCGTCGCTACCTCGATCGCCGGCATTGCTATGACGATCTTTCCTGTCGCGGCCTTATTGAAGTCGTAGCAGCTCGCGGGCGATGCTGGTGTCGTACTGTTTTGGTGTGGTGCGCAAGGCTGCACGGACATGCGCTCCTAGACGTCGCTTTACAAGGTGGCCAGGTTGGTCCTGTTCCGACACCTCCAGGACGAAGCCCCCTTTCACCTCCCCGCAGCACGGCATCGAGCACGAGGCCTACGTGACACTGATGGCCGAACGTGTGGGCGCTCGGGTCGCCCACGTTCGAGGTAGCGCACGATTCGCAAGCATGAACCGAAGTCGCACAGATAGGCAGCGTCCGGTCAGCGTTCTGTCGAGCGTTCTACGTAGCACATGGGTAGCACATGAAGGTCTGATTTAGAGAAAGAGCCGGCCCGTGGGACCGGCTCTGACCTGGTGTTCTTTCGTCGGGCTGACAGGATTTGAACCTGCGACCCCTTGTCCCCCAGACAAGTGCGCTAACCAAGCTGCGCTACAGCCCGCAATGCGGTTGCCCTGGCTGA
>JAYUFA010000167.1:0-2294 GCA_043738925.1 Actinomycetota bacterium | reverse complement strand
ATCGCCGGTGGTATCGAGGACCGCCGTGTACGTACCCGTCGGCGTGCCGTGCACGTGGAGCAGGCCGCGCAGGTCAACGCCGGCATGGGCTGTGCGCTCGATGGCGACCGCGGCGAACGCGTCGTCACCGACCGCCGAGATGAGCGAGGTGCGCACGCCGAGCCGCGCCAGCGATTCGGCAATGTTGCGGCCGACGCCGCCCGCAGTGACCGTGGTCGTACCGGGGTTCGACGTCGCCATCACGAGTGGAGCATCGACGCGGCTCTTGATGTCGACGTTGATGCCGCCGATCACGACGACCTCGGCGTCGGTGTTCATCTCAGGAGGCTCGGAGCGCCTCTTGCACCGCAGTGCCGGCGAGGCGCACGCTCGGCCACGCCAGCTCCGGTGGCAGGCCGCCGCACAGCGGATGCAGGCTGAGCGGGGCGCCCGCACGCACCTGCGCGACCGCCTGCTCAACAGTGACGATTCGGTACGCGCCGTTCTCGGCCCGCAACTCGGCGACGGTGGACGCGTTGCTCAGGCTCGCGGCAACCGAGTCTTTGCCGAGCCATGCGCCGTACATCACGGCATCGTGGAGAAGGTAGGGCCCCATCTCGTCCCATGCACGGTCGATGTCTTCCGCGATGAACAGCGACGTGGCCTGCGAACGGTCGGGGATGAAGGCCATGCCCGGCGCTACGCCAGCGTCGTTCGCTGCGGCGTTGTACACGTCGACCAGTTCGGCTGATCCGCCTTCGGCAAACAGGTTGAGGCCGAGACGACCGGCGCGCCGCGCTGCTGCAACACTGTGGCCGCCATACGCGAGTGACGGCCCGCCCGGAGTGAAGGCGGCGGGGGTCACGTGTGTATCGCGACCGTCGTAGGTGAAGCGCTCGCCACCGATTGCCTTCTTCAGTGCGGCCAACTTGCGTTCGATCATCGACCCGCGTTCGGACAAGGCCACGTTGAACATCGCGTGCTCCTCGGGGCGATAACCGAGGCCGATGATGTACGACACGCGGCCACCGCTGACGATGTCGAGAACGACCATGTCCTCGGCAAGCTTGATCGGATCGTAGAAGTTGAGAAGTAGCGCGCCGATGATGATGGGCGTGGCCTCCGTGCGCGCGGCGATCGCCGTGGCCAGGATCATCGGTGCGGGCAGGTAGCCGTCGGGAGAGGTGTGATGTTCGGAGATCAGCGTCGACACGCATCCGTGTGACTCGGCCCATTCCGCCATATCGATTGCGGCGCGGTAGAGGTCGGTGGTCGAGGCGCCGTGTTCGGGGGCCCGCATGTCGAATCGCAACGTGAACATGCGCGCATGCTTGCACAGGGCGAGGCTTGGTGCGTCAGGCGCAGCGTTCATGCTCGGTCGACAGCCGGCGGGCGTTCACTCCGGTCAGCGTGACGCCTCGATAGCCGCACGTACAGCGCCAACGCGCCTCAATACCGGCGACGGTGTTGACGAGGGTCATGCAGTCGGAGTCGAGCAGCACACGATGGCCATGGCGGGGGCAGTGGGGGGCAAACATGGGTTCATCATGCGCCAGCGCGACCCTCGAGGCCATTGGCAGGTTTGACATTCTACGATAGATTCCTGCCATGCACACCGTGGCAATCGCCGTCTTCGATCGTCAGGCTCTGTTCGAGACCGCCGTCGGATGCGAAGTGTTCGGCATCGATCGTTCGGCGATGGGTGTGCCCAGGTATCGAGTACAGGTTTGCGCGATCGATCCAGTGCCGGTGCGCACCGGAGCCGGGTTCTCGATCGATACGCCCTTCGGGCTCGGTCACCTACGCCGCGCGGACACCATCATCATCCCCGGATGGGCGGACTTCGATCGTGTCGTTCCCACTCCGTTCGTACGCGCTTTGCAGACCGCTCACCACCGCGGCGCGCGCATACTCTCGCTCTGCTCTGGCGCGTTCGCGCTCGCGAGCGCCGGGCTACTCGACGGGCAACGGGCCACGACGCATTGGATGTACACCTCCTTGATGCGCGAGCGTTTCCCGCTCGTCGAGTGGGACGAGTCGGTGTTGTACGTCGATAGTGGTCACGGTGTCTTCACCTCCGCGGGAACCGCCGCGGCCATCGACCTCTGTCTGCACTTGGTGCGTCAGGATCACGGCGCGCATATCGCCAACATCGTGGCGCGGCGCATGGTGGTACCACCGCATCGCGACGGCGGGCAGGCGCAATACGTTGAAGCGCCGCTGCCGTCATTGGCCGATGACCACACGTTGTCGGCCACGCTCGAATGGGCTGTCGCGCATCTCCAAGACGACCTGACCGTGGAGGTGTTGGCGCG
>JAYUFA010000166.1:0-2296 GCA_043738925.1 Actinomycetota bacterium | reverse complement strand
GCACCTCGTACACACCGGGCTTGTCCTGGAACTGCTTCCCGAGCTGCGCGACCGCGTCGGCATCACTGTCGATCGGCACGACGCGATAAGACGGCGGGAGCACGTTCGGTTGGATCGAGTCGATGAGTTCTTGCTTGTCCGCGAAGAGCTTCTTGAACTCTTCGTAGGCGGCGGGTTGATCGAGGTACTTGTACGACTTGATCCCGGTACCCGATTCGTCGAGCACCTTCTTGATCGCGTTGCTTTCGTCGGGTGTCGCGGTGGGCTTCATGAAAATGATGAACTCGATGCCACCCTTCCACTGCGAGGTCAGCGAGTCGGCGCCCTTGCCGACGAGGATCGACACGCCGAACAACGCAAGGCACACGAAAACCGTGAGTACGGCAGCGACGGTGAGCCACACGTTGCGCCACAGGTTGGTCGTTGTCTCACGGATCAGATATTCGACGCGGAGCGCCATGGGATCACCTACTCGTAGACGCCGCGCGACTGGTCGCGCACGATGTTGCCGTTATCGAGCTCGATCACCCGACGGCGCATGGTGTCGACGATGCCACGATCGTGTGTGGCCATCACCACCGTGGTGCCGGTGCGGTTGATGCGATCGAGCAACTTCATGATGCCGACCGACGTGGCCGGGTCGAGGTTGCCGGTCGGCTCGTCGGCAAGCAGGATCAGCGGCCGGTTCACGAACGCCCGGGCGATCGAAACGCGCTGCTGCTCACCACCGGAGAGCTCGGACGGAAAGTTGCCGGTCTTGTTTCCGAGACCGACCAGGTCGAGGATCGCGGGGACCTGCTTGTTCACGACGTGCTTGGGCCGACCGATCACCTCGAGCGCGAACGCAACGTTCTCGTGCACGGTCTTCTTCGGCAGCAATTTGAAGTCTTGGAAGATGCAGCCGATGTTGCGACGCAAGTAGGGCACGCGCCAGCCCGAGAGCTCGCCGAGATCTTTGCCAGCGACGATGATGCGGCCCTCATCAGGTGACTCTTCCTTGTTGAGGAGCCGGATGAACGTGGACTTGCCCGAACCCGAAGGCCCGACGAGGAATACAAACTCACCTTTTTGAATGTCGGCCGACGCGGCACGAAGCGCGACAGTGCCGCCCTTGTACTGCTTCGTGACGTTCTCGAGCTTGATCATCGGGAAGAGCGCGCCTCGCGAGCTAGCTGGACCGAACGTGAGGACCGCAGGACCATACCAGCGAGCGTCACCAATCCTGTGTCATGGCCGACACGGAGCGCGGTCGGGTGGAGCCGGTCGGCGCGAGGGTGGTGTATCACGCGGCGTTGCCACCTTCGGCTCGTTGCCACTGCAGGACCGATTCCATGAACCCGTCGATCTCGCCCTCGAGCACACCGTCGACATCGCCGGTCTCATGACCTGAACGCAGGTCCTTCACCATGCGATACGGCTGCAACACATAGCTGCGGATCTGGCTGCCGAAATCGACCTTTTTCGCCTCGCCGGCAATGGCTGCGATCTCAGCATCGCGCCGTTTGCGCTCGACATCGAGCAGCTTCGCGGCGAGCACCTGCATCGCGCGCGCGCGGTTCTGGATCTGACTGCGCTCGTTCTGGCAGGACACCACGATGCCGGTAGGAAGGTGCGTGATGCGCACCGCCGAGTCGGTGGTGTTCACGTGCTGACCACCGGCACCCGAGGAACGAAACACGTCGACGCGAAGATCCTTGTCGTCGATGTCGACCTGATTGGCCATTTCCTCGAAGAACGGTGCCACGTACAGCGATGCGAACGCGGTCTGGCGTTTGCCTTCGTTGTTGAACGGCGAAATGCGCACGAGGCGGTGCACACCGTGTTCGGCCCGCAACAAGCCGTACGCATGGCGGCCCTTCACGATGAACTCGGCTGTGGTGATACCGGCCTCTTGGCCCTCGTTGATCGAATCGAGCTCGAAACCGAAGCCACGCCGCTCGGCCCAACGCTTGTACATCCGCAACAACATCTCAGCCCAGTCCTGCGCGTCGGTTCCACCCGAGCCGGCCTTGATAGTGCACACCGCGTCGCCGGCGTCGTACTCGCCCGTAAAGAGCGCCCGCAACTCAAGCTGATCGAACTCGTGGCCGATCGCGACGATCGCCTCGCGTACTTCGAACTCGACCGAGTCGTCGGCTTCCTCGCGGCCAAGTTCGAACAGCGTGTCGGCATCATCAACTCGGCGAGTCAGCGAGTCGAACACCGTGAGGTCATCGACCACCGCACTGAGCTCCGTTTGCACCTTGCGCGCTTCGTCCCCCCGATCCCACAAGTCGGGGCGGCTCATCTCGGTTTC
>JAYUFA010000165.1:0-2297 GCA_043738925.1 Actinomycetota bacterium | reverse complement strand
CAACACCACGATTCCCCGGTCCCTGAGTCGCGCGAACGCGGCGAGTACTGCCGGGCCGACCACAAACACGGCGACCGCCAGATTGGCGACCACGAAATAGCGATACGGCCGGAACTGCGCGACGCTGCGCGCGTACTGCACCCGCGACGACGCCAACCCGTCGGGCCACCAAAAGCCGCTCGCGGTGAACACGACGGCCACAACGATCACCGCGGCCAACGCGAGCACCAATGGCCGGAACCGACGACGGCTCAACGCCAACACCGGACCCGGAAGCAAGAACAAGGCGGCCGGGTAGGTCAAGTAGAACAAGAAGCCGGCGAGCAGGCCGGCCAGCAACGCCATCAGATCGCTCCGCCGATCAGAGCGACCCGACGCCAACACCAACAACGTCCCCGACCACACGGCGACACCCGCGAAGAATGCGTCGGACGAGGTGACGATCCACAACACCGCCGGCAGGAGTGCCACATACGGCGCCGCCCGGCGAGCCGCCGCCTCACCGGCGACCTCGCGCGCCGCGATCAGCACTGCCGGGACAGTGGAAACGCCCGCGGCGACGACGAGCACCGCATCGAATACCGCCGCACCGAGACCGATGCGATGCAAGCTCCACAACACCAAAACCATCGCCGGCGGATGCGCCGTCACATGCAACGGAAACGTCGACGTTCGCTGCAAGAACGTCGCTAGGAATTGACTCGGGCTGCCGACCAACGGCACCGCCCGGAAATACTCGTACCGAGTACGGATCGGCTCCACGAGCTGCGATGGCCGATCGGTCAACGCCAATGCCACACCCCACAGCGCCGTCACGAGCGTCGAGAACGCCAGAAGCCACCGCCACGAGCACCGATCCACAATGCGCGGCACCACGAAAACCATGCCCGGCGCCAACAGCAGCGCCGGCACCACCCACCACGTCGCGACCACGCCCAAATTGCCACGAAACGGCGGAGCATCCAGCGCAATACGATCGTCTCGGAGACGCAAGATCGTGCCCCACACCACACTGGCGATGAACAGCGCAGCCGCCCCGATCAACACCCGATGTGACGGCTGGCTGCGTCGGCTGAGCGGTCTCACTCTGTCGATCCCGCACGCCCCAAACGTTGAGGCAGAACATGGCCGCGCCGGTCGATCGTGTCGAGGTCGATCCGGTCAAAGAGCCCGGCGTCCCAACCAGCGCTCGGTGCGGTCAGCCATCGTCGTGCAGTGTCGAGTACGACTGCCGCGCAACGGGGTCGGAGTGTGACCGGCAGCGACTCGATGTCGGACACCTTCGCATACCCGACGATGCGCCGGATTGCCTCGCAGGCCGCAAAACCGACCGTGTCTCGCGCGACCCGAGCAAGCCAGTCGACGGCGAAGGCGTCGGTCAACGCGGTATCCGCGCGTGTCGGCCATAGTTCCCAAACCTCGTCCTGGTATCCGGTCCAAAGCTCTGCGGGGACTCCGCCTAGCCATTCGCGCTGGCGGTCGTTGCCGACGCACGACGCGCGCACGAAAGCGAACAGCAAGTTGCCGAGCAACGTGCCGAGGTCGAACGCGATGGGGCCGTAGAAGCAGAACTCGGCATCGAACGCCTTGGCCACCCCATGGTCGTCGAGGCCGACCATGACTGATCCGGTGTGGAAGTCACCGTGAACGAGTGCCTCCGTTCGTGTCATGTACTCGAACTTGAGTCGTGCGACCTCGTCAAGGAGTCTTCGATTCGTCCGGATTGCCTCGACGTGTGGGCGTAGCGCGTCGTCGAATCGATTGTTCGGGTGGTCGTTGTAGGGCTCGGTGAACACGAGATCTTCCGTGATCTGACACATCGCCGAGTTGGTCGAGCGGGCCAACTGAGCTCGCATGGAATTCGGTGGAAGTCCGAGCACGCTGGTCCTGAACATGAGACGCGCGAGGTGTCGGCCACTGCTCGCGGCCGCGCCGGGAACAATGTGGCCTTCGGCAAGGGCCGTCCGCCAGACGGTGAGCGCGGAGAGGTCTTCCATCGCGAGCACGTGGTTCGCCGGGTCGTAGGCGAAGAGCTCCGCGCCCGTTGACGGCGACGCGCGGAATCCTTCGGTCAGGCCGAGCGCCTCGGCATGAGAACGATCCGCAGTAAGCGGCCACGACGGACCTGCAGATCGTACGTAGGGCAGTGATTGCTTGAGCACGAGTGACGAGCCCGTCTCGTCGCGGCACACGAACACGAGGTTGAGGTTGCCGTCGCCGACCTCGCGTACGGTCACCGTGTCCGGATCGACACGTTCTGCAAGATCAACATGCGCGCGCAAATAGTCGGACACGGC
>JAYUFA010000164.1:0-2299 GCA_043738925.1 Actinomycetota bacterium | reverse complement strand
TCGACGCGGGCGAGCGCTTCTGCGTCGGCTGCGAGTTCGTCGGGGAGCCGGACAGTCAAGTTCTTCGTCATGCCACCATGATACCGTGAAGGCAAGGGCTTGGCACGGTTCCGATGCGGCGTAGGGTCTGTGGTCGCGATGAGCGCGGGGACGCACATCCCGATCGACGCATCGTCCCGTCAAGATGAGTCGTGGCGAGATGAGGCTGCCGCGACGCGCTCAACACGCGTGGAGACTGTCGCGCGAGGCTCGACGACGAAACTCACATGCGGGCGGGCGGGCGGGCGGGCGAGGTCGAGGGGTGATGGCAGTCGTCGTGGCCAGCTCAGCTGCGGTCGGGCCGACCAGCATTGTGGGTAGACTTCTTGACGTGTCCGTTGTCGAACGTCCCGACGAGCCGCCGAAGTTGACGGTGGTTTCGCCCAAGGATGCGCTCCGCCTCGCGCGTGCATTGCCGGGCGTGGGAGAGATGGCGATTGAAGGTCTTACTTCCGAGGAGTGGCAAGCCTTCGAGGCAGCTCTCGCTGAACGGTGACTCGCTCAGTCGCGCTCGTCGTTGACACGATGGTGGTGTCCGCGTTGGTCAACGAGGGACGTCATCCGGCGCAGGCCGCACGGTTTCGCGCGTTGGTTGGTGAGAGCCCGATCGTGATCTCGTTCGTGACGGTCACGGAGTTGCGCTATGGCGCGTTGCGCGCCGGGTGGGGCGACCTTCGTCGTCGTGCCCTCGAGCGGGACCTCGGGCATCTGCTCGTTGTGCAGCCAGACGACGACCTCACGCGTGTGTGCGCGGAACTACGTGCGCGCTGCGAGAGCGTTGGGCATGCGCTCGGCCAGAAGAATCACGAGGCTGACCGTTGGATCGCGTCCACAGCTATTGCGCTCGACGTTGACCTCGTTTCGGACGACCGCGTGTTTCAAGGGGTCGATGGGCTGAGCGTGCGAGCTTCCCGCGCGGCGTGATCGTCACAACGTTCGTCGCGGCGTTGATGCGCTGTGGACCGTTTGGCAGGCGCGGGCGCTGTCGTAACATTCGGAGACTCGAGGAGCTTCTTGTCGCGTGCACGCTGCAGATCGCGCGAGTCTGCCGTGCGTTGCGGCCGACGCGTCCGCCGGAATCTTGGTCTCTCCGGATCGCAGGTCGCGTTGCGCGCCGGTCAGGGTCGGTCTGTCGCGGCGAAGCACTACATGGGTCGCATCGCCGACACTGATCGGGCGCTCGCCCGCGCTGTCGCAGCGCTGCTCATCGCGACGGGCGAGGACGCTGCATCGACGCGGTCGCCCGTCAGTTCATATTTCGATGCCGTGGTCGTGTGTTCGTTCTTGTTGGCGTTGTTGGGCGTGTTGGTGCTGGTGTTCGATTTCGTGTTCGGGGTGTAGGGCGTTGTCGAGTATCGCGGTCCAGGCCTGCGTGTTGTCGTGGCTGCGTTTGTAGGCGCTGGGTTCGCGGTTTCCGCGGTCGGGTTGGTGGCGCGGGTAGGCGGTGTGGTGTTGGTCGATTTGCGCGGCGACTTGGTTCCACAATTTCGCGCCGTGCGGGTCGCGGGGCCGGTGGGGGAGTTCGCAGAGCGCGTGGATCGACGGCATGTGTTCGGCTTTTCGTTCGCGTGCGTCGAGGTCTTGGCGGATCGCGGTGCGCGTCTCTGCTAGCTGGTGGACCCACTTGGGCCGTTGGCGGCTTTCGTGGTTGATGTCGTGGGCGTTTCGGACGGCGGTGTCGACGTCGCGGGCGCGGTCATCTATCGCGGTTCGTAGGTGGCCGAGGTGCGATTCGGCGATGCTGCGTTCTCGTTTCGCGTCGGCGATGTGTGTGGTGTGGTCGCGGCGGTGAAAGATCCGGTCGTAGCGGTCGAGCGTTGCTTGTGCTTGGTCGCGGTTGTCGATGACGCGGTTGTAGTGGTTGATGGCGTCGGAATGCGCTCGTTCCGCGGCAGCGATGATTTCTGGGGCGCGCCGCGCTGCGTCGTCGTGGGCGTCGATCCGTTTGGAGAGGTCGTGTGCGGTTTCGAGGAGCCGCCGGATGTCATCAGACGCCAACGGCTCACGCCCGCGTTCGACCACGACGTTTGGTTGCGGGTTGAGTTCGTTGCGGCGGATGTGGGCGGGGCGGTCGATCCAGTCTTGTGACAGGGCGGTTTCGAGGGTGTCGCGGGCGGTGTGGTTCTCGTCGGCGATGACGTAGACGTGGTTGGTGGTCCGGCCGCGGGTGAGGGGTACGTACACGCCTCGTTGGTCGGTGGGCCCGTCGATCAACAGGAGCGAGTGGTCGACGGTGCGGCCTTGTGCGGCGTGGCTGGTT
>JAYUFA010000163.1:0-6076 GCA_043738925.1 Actinomycetota bacterium | reverse complement strand
TTCGGCCCAACCGATCGGTCGCCCCAAGTATTGCGTAACTTGGCAGCGCTCTTTGGCGCGGGTCGTCTCGGCGGTTCGGGCTATGTCTCGATCTTGCCTGTCGATCAGGGCATCGAGCATTCAGCAGCAGCGTCGTTCGCGCCGAACCCGATCTATTTCGATCCCGAGAACATCGTGAAGCTGGCGATCGAGGGTGGCTGCAACGCGGTCGCGAGCACCTTCGGGGTGCTCGGTTCGATGTCGCGTCGCTACGCGCATCGCATCCCGTTCATCGTCAAGCTCAACCACAACGAGCTGATGACGTTGCCAAACAAGTTCGACCAGATCATGTTCGGTTCGGTGCAGCAGGCGTACGACCTGGGTGCAGCAGGTGTCGGTGCCACCATCTATTTCGGCTCTGACGAAGCCACCCGCCAGATCCAAGAGGTGAGCGTGGCCTTTGCCCGTGCGCACGAACTCGGCATGTTCACCGTGCTGTGGTGCTATTTGCGCAACCCAGGCTTCAAGAAGGATGGCGTCGACTACCACGTGGCGGCCGACCTCACTGGTCAGGCCAACCATCTCGGTGTCACGATCGAGGCCGACATCATCAAGCAGAAGTTGCCGGAGAACAACGGCGGCTACCTGGCGTTCGATGGCTATGGCAAGACCAACCAGCTGGTGTACGACAAGCTCACCACCGACCATCCAATCGATCTGGCCCGGTGGCAGGTGGCTAATTGCTACATGGGTCGTGCCGGTCTGATCAACAGCGGTGGCGAGTCGAAAGGCGCGGGCGATTTCGCCGCAGCGGTCAAGACCGCCATCATCAACAAGCGCGCCGGTGGCACCGGTCTGATCAGCGGTCGCAAAGCGTTCCAGCGGCCAATGGCCGAAGGTGTGCAGCTGCTCAACACCATCCAAGACGTGTACCTCGACGCCGCGGTCACCGTTGCGTAACGCGCACGTTTGCGGTCGCCGTGGCCGACGTCACTTCTGTCGCCCGGTGTGTAGGTCCGCGCGATCGCTGCCTACAATCTGCCATCGCTCACCGTGCTCGATGAAACGAGCCAGAACCACACCTTGGGGGGTGGAGTGACCGATACGGCCTCGCGCGGCACCCAGACGCGCACGATCGACCGAGTGGTCGTCCGATTCGCCGGCGATTCCGGCGACGGTATGCAGCTCACAGGCGACCGCTTTACCAGCGTCAGTGCGCAGTACGGCAACGATCTCGCGACCCTTCCCGAGTTCCCGGCCGAGATCCGTGCTCCGGCCGGCACGCTGGCCGGCGTTTCGGCGTTTCAGGTGCAGCTGTCCGACCACGACATCACCACGCCGGGCGATGCGCCGAACGTGCTTGTAGCGATGAACCCGGCCGCATTGAAAGCGTCGTTGTCGTTGCTCGAGCCCGGCGGAACGTTGATCGTCAACGAGGACACCTTCGACGAGCGCAACCTGGCGAAGGCCGGTTACACGACCAACCCCTTGACCGACGACAGCCTCGGCGGCTACTCGCTGTACAAGGTGCCGATGACGCGCATCACCAAGGAGGTGTGCACGCCGCTTGGCGTGAAGCCTCGCGATGCCGACCGGTCGAAGAACTTCTTCGCGCTCGGCCTGATCAGCTGGATGTACACGCGCCCGGTCGAGCCGACCCTGGAATGGATCGCCTCGCGCTTCGGCAACAACGATGTGGTGTTCAAGGCCAACACGGCGGCCTTCAAGGCCGGTCACGCGTTTGGCGAGACCGCCGAACTCTTCGAATTCATCTACGAGATCAAGCCTGCGCCACTCGATCCGGGTCTGTATACGAATATCTCCGGCAACACGGCGTTGTCATGGGGGCTCGTGGCCGCAGGTCAGCTGGCCAAACTGCCGATGTTCTTGGGGTCGTATCCAATAACGCCGGCGTCGGACATTTTGCACGAGCTGTCCAAACTCAAGCAGTTCGGCATCCGCACGTTCCAGGCCGAGGACGAGATCGCGGCAGCCGCATCCGCGGTGGGCGCGGCCTATGGCGGCCATATCGGCATCACCACCACGAGTGGGCCCGGTCTTGCACTCAAGGGCGAGACGATGGGTCTCGCTGTCAGCCTCGAGCTGCCCATGATCATCATCGATATCCAGCGCGGCGGTCCGTCGACCGGTTTGCCGACCAAGACCGAGCAAGCCGACCTGTTGATGGCCATGTATGGGCGCCACGGTGAGTCACCTTTGCCGATCGTTGCGGCGTACTCGTCGTCGCAGTGTTTCTTCGCGGCGATTGAGGCGGTCCGCATCGCGCTGAAATACCGCACGCCGGTGATCTTGCTCTCCGACGGCTACCTCGCCAACGGCACCGAGCCTTGGAAGGTGCCCGACGTTGACTCGCTGCCCGACATCAGCGTTTCGTTCGCCACCGAACCGAACCACGTCAACGAAGACGGCGAGGCATCGTTTTGGCCGTATCTGCGTGATGAGAACCTCGCGCGGCCGTGGGCGCTGCCGGGTACGCCGGGCCTCATGCATCGCATCGGGGGCATCGAAAAGGAAGACGGCACGGGCAACATCAGCTACGACCCGGCGAATCACGAGTTCATGGTCCGATTGCGGGCAGAGCGCATCGCCAAGATCGCCGACGACATTCCGGCCGTCACCATCGATGGCGATGCCGACAGCGACGTGCTTGTCGTCGGCTGGGGTTCGACATGGGGCGCGATCGGCACCGCGTGCGACCGCATCCGCGCGGGTGGCGAAAAGGTTGCCCGCATCCATCTCACGCACCTCAACCCGTTCCCGGCCAATCTTGGCGAGGTTCTGCGGTCCTTCGAGAAGGTGCTCGTTCCCGAGATGAATTTGGGGCAACTCTCGCGCCTTCTGCGTGCTGAGTACCTGGTCGACGCGCAATCGATCAGCAAGGTCCAAGGCCAGCCGTTCACCGCGGCCGAACTCACCGAACACATCCGGAAAGCACTCGTATGAGCGACACGTCTGTCATCACCACCCCGAAGGACTGGGCGAGCGACCAAGAGGTTCGTTGGTGCCCGGGATGCGGCGACTACTCGATTCTGACAGCCATGCGCATGTTGATGCCAGAGCTGGGCGTCAAGCGCGAGGACACCGTTTTCATCTCCGGTATTGGCTGCGCGGCGCGGTTCCCCTACTACATGAACACGTATGGCGTGCACGGCATCCATGGCCGTGCGCCGGCTATCGCAACCGGCTTGGCGATCGCGCGGCCTGACCTGCACATCTGGGTCGTCGGCGGTGACGGCGACATGTTGTCGATCGGCGGGAACCACCTGATCCACGCGTTGCGGCGCAACGTCAATCTCAAGATCTTGATGTTCAACAACATGATCTACGGGTTGACCAAGGGCCAGTACTCGCCGACCAGCGAGGTCGGCAAGGTCACGAAATCAACGCCGATGGGCAGCATCGACCAGCCGTTCAACCCGCTATCGGTAGCTATCGGCACCGAAGCCACGTTCGTGGCGCGCACCCATGACATGGACCGCGAGCACATGATGGACACGTTCCGCCGTGCGCACGCCCACAAAGGCGCCGCGTTCGTCGAGGTGCTCCAGAACTGCAACGTATTCAACGATGGGGCGTTCGAGACCATCACGAAAAAAGATGTTCGCGACGCCATGCTCATCCGTTTGGAGCACGGCAAACCGATTCGCTTTGGTGTCGACAACGAGCGCGGCGTCGTAGTCGGTGGCGATGGTCAAGCACGAATCGTCGACGTGGCCGATGTGGGCGAAAGCGCGATCCTCGTCCACGACGAGCATCGCGATGACCCCGCGCTGGCGTTCATGCTGTCGCGGCTGTCCAGTTCGCCGCTCATGCCCACGCCGGTTGGCGTGTTCCGAAACGTGGCGCGCACCGAATATGCCGAGGCAGTCAGCGCTCAGTTGGCTACTGCGCAGGCCAAGAGTGGTCCGGGCGATCTCGCAGCGTTGCTCCGCAGCGGCCCCTCGTGGCAAGTGGTCTGAGCTGATCGGCCAGTGACCGCGTCACTCGACCGACCGGAAGAGAGCGCCCGTGCTCGGCTTGGGGTGGAAGTAGGTTGATTTGGGCGGCATGCGCTCGCCTCCGCGGGCGATCTCCGCGATTTGCGTCACGCGCACGGGTCGCAGGAGTACGCCGGCCTGGGCGTCACCGCCGCGCACGGCGTCGATGATGTTGTCGATGCCGTGTTGAAAGCGCAGGCGGTGAGGTCCGAGACCCGCGAGCGCGGCATCGAGTCGGCTGGAATCGAGATCGCGAACGTCGGCCAGGGCGCCGGGCTTCGGGATGGCCAGGTACGCAGCATCGGCGAGTACGAGGCACAAGCCACCCGAGGCATCCATGCGCTCGGCGATGGTGCGTTGGTCGAGGTCGATGCGCTCGAGTGTGAAGGACTCCGCGAGGGCGCTGACGATGTCGACCGCTTTGCGCATTTCGTCGATGAGGCGATGAATGGGCAGCACCGTGAGCTCGGACTCGACCAACTCCACAACGAACGTAAGTGCGAATTCGGCTGCGCCGGCGCTGCCATCGCTGTTCGCAGCGCGGCGCTCGTCGCGATACACGAGTGAGGTCTCGTAGCGATGATGACCGTCCGCGATGACGATCGGCGCGCCGGCAACGGCCGCGCCGATCGCCGCGACTCGCTCGGGGTCGGTGATACGCCCGAGTTGGTGCTGCGTGCCGTCACTGCCCATCCAATCGGTGAGCGGTTCGGGCCTCGCGAGTAGATCGGTGAGGCCCACGACCGGTGAAAGACCCCAGATGGCCGACAGGTTCGCATGCGTCGCACGCAGCAAATCGAGACGATCGGACTTGGCCTTCGGCGTAGTGAACTCGTGCGGGAGGATATGACCCTCGCCCGGACGCGAAAGCTCGAGCGCACCGAGGACGCCGATGGTGCGCGTGGCGTGGCCCGACGGGTGTGTCAGGTCCATCCGGTAGACGTAGTAGGCCGGTTCAGGATCGGCTCGTAGCACGCCGTCGTGTTGCCATCGGCGAAACGCCTGCCCCGCCGTGATGTAGCGCTCGGGGCCATCAGCCTCGAGGGGTAGATCGATGTGCACGACGTTGTATGGATCGGAGGCGGCGAGGCGCTCGCGGCGTGCGGGGCTGATGACATCGTAGGGCGGCGCGACGACACGCTGTATGTCGAGGACCTCGGCGGCGTAGCGGATGGCGGCGAACGGCTCGAAGCGGGGCACGGAGCAGTCCTAGCAGACCGGCGGAACGCGCGACGATAGGTGGCGGAAACAGCGTTCCGCACGACTGTTCGCGCATGCTCGGGCTGCCATGATGCATCTATGGGTTGGGTATTCGATCTCGATGGCGTGATCTGGCGTGGCGACGAACCGATCGCTGGCGCGGCCGAGGCCGTCAACGGCCTGATTGATTCGGCCGCCGAAGTGTTGTTCGTGACCAATATGTCGGCGTTTCCCGCCGCTGAGGTCGAGGCGAAGCTCCAGCGCCACGGTATCGATGGCCGCGGTCGCGTCGTTACCTCCGCGATGGCTGCGGCGCGCTTGTTGGAGCCGGGGGAACGCGCCCTGTTGTGCGCGGGAGCAGGCGTCCGCGAGGTGTTGGAGCAGCGCGGCGTGGAGGTGGTCACTTCGGGCCCCGCTGACGCGGTCGTCGTCGGTTATCACCGCGAGTTTGACTACGAGCGTATGACGCTCGCTGCTCGCGCGATCTGGGGCGGCGCCCGCCTGATCGCCACCAACGACGACGCGACCTATCCAACGGCCGACGGGCTGCTGCCGGGTGGAGGCGCGATCCTCGCGTCCATCGTGGTGGCGACCGGCGCTTCGCCGATCATCGCCGGGAAGCCTCATCAGCCCATCGTGGACCTTGTGCGCGATCGTCTTGGTTCGAGCGGTGTCATGGTGGGCGATCGACCTGACACCGACGGTGTGTTTGCCCGAGCACTCGGCTACACGTTCGCGTTGGTGTTGTCGGGTGTGACGACCGCGAAGGATCTGCCGGTCAGCCCGACCCCCGATCTGGTGGCCTCCGACCTGGCCGCTGCGATAAGCGCACTCGGTCGAGGAAAGAGCGCAGAATCGTCGCGCTAACTCGCGCAAGCACGCGCTCGCGAAAGTATGCT
>JAYUFA010000162.1:0-2301 GCA_043738925.1 Actinomycetota bacterium | reverse complement strand
GTTGGTGCCGCCACCGACGGTGGCCCAGTAGCGGTTCAACACCTGCGTGTTCCAGTAGCCACCGAGCGGCGCGTCCGAGCCATAGAGCGAACCGGCTGGGCCAAGCATCGACAAGGCCACCAGATCCTTGTGCACTTTGGCTTCTGACCACAGCACCTTGAGCACCGACGGATCAACCTCCGTGCGCGCGCTGCGTCGCACGCTGTCGAGAACACGTTCGTTGAGCCAACTCACGATTTGCTGATTGGTGTACGCACGCGCAATCTCTTGGCGCACGACGGCGTCGCCGTCGCGCCCAGAGCGTCGCGCGAGTCGTATCAATGCGCCGGCGTCTCCCGAGTCGGCGGTGGTACCTACTTGCGTCGCCTCGCTCGACAACACCGAACGAGCAACCGACCAACCGGCATCGACGTCGCCAATCACCGCGTCGGCGGGCACCCGCACCGCGTCGAGGAACACCTCATTGAAGTGCGTGTGCCCGGTGATCAAGGTCAAAGGCCGCACCGTGATACCTGGCGAACGCAGGTCGACGATCATCGCGGTGATGCCGCGATGCTTGCTCACGTCAACGTTCGTGCGCGCCAGCAAGATCGCGCGATCACAATATTGGGCATACGACGTCCACACCTTTTGCCCCGTGACCACATAGTGATCGCCGTCGCGCACAGCGCGCGTCGACAGGTTCGCCAGATCGCTACCTGCGTCAGGTTCGCTGAACAGTTGGCACCACGTCTCGTCGGCACGCAACAGAGGCCCCAGGTAGCGGACCTTCTGCGCGTCGGTGCCATGTGCCAGCAACATCGCGCCGACCATGCTGCTGATGGCCGCGATAAATCCGGAGGTCGCGTCGTAGCGCGCCTGCTCGTGCTCGAACAGGATCGACTCCCACGCCGTGCCACCACGCCCGCCGTACGCGCGAGGCCAGGAAATGCCCGCGAAACCGTGATCGAACACCGTTGCCTGCCACGCACGACAGCGCTCGAAGAACGCTCGTTGCGCACCGGGCTCGTGCACCCGCGGACCGTTTGACCAGTCGAGCTCGCCTTCACGCAACGTTGCGTGTGCTTCGAGAAAAGCGCGAACCTCAGCGCGGAACGCGTACTCGTCGACTTCGTGGCCGTCGCTCATTACGTCATGCCAACGAGGCGCCGCCGTCAATCACGTGTTCGACACCAGTGATGTACGACGACGACTCGGACAACAAGAACAACACCAGAGACGACACATCATCGACGCTGCCCGAGCGTCGCATTGGCACGTTGAGCAAACGCTGCTCTCGCTCGCTCTCGGTGGCTGGGACGTTGAACATGCCCGTCTCGGCGATACCGCCCGGATGCACCGAGTTGACGCGGATGCCATACGGTCCGAGGTCGCTCGCCGAGATCTTGGTCAGCCCGCGCACCGCCCACTTGGACGTGCCGTACGAAGTGAACCCGGGCATTGCGGTCGTACCCGCGATAGACGAGATGTTCACGATCGATCCGCCACCTGCAGCGCGCATCGGTGCAATCACCTTCGAGATGCCCCACCAAGTGCCGAAGACGTTGATGCGCATGGTGCGCTCGAACACCTCGAAGGCTTCGTCACCGATGGCTTTCGTGCCTGAGTAAACCGCCGCGTTGTTGACCAAACCGTGGATCGCGCCCGTGCGCTCGACAGCGGTCGCAATCACGGTGTCCCAACCGGCGGGGTCCGTCACGTCATGGGGCACATACAACGCGCGCCCGTCGAGCGCATCGGCAACGTTGCGGCCGACATCTTCCTGAACGTCGGTCAGCACCACGAACGCGCCCTCCGCTACGCAACGCTCGACATGACGACGACCCATGCCCTGCGCACCGCCCGTGACGATCACCGTCTTGCCGTCGAGCATTGCCATTTACGTTCCTCCGTCTGTGACCGCGGTCGCAGCGTAGGCGCGCGCCCGGCGACCGCGCGAGGCTGAGCCCATGTCCGTAGCGCGCGCTCGTCCGAGGTCGGCTCGATGAAGGTGCGTATGGCGGTTGCGCCCTCGTTCACCTCGTTCGATCCCGACGAGTACACCGCCTTCATCGAGAGCCTGGAACAACTCGGCTTCGACACCGTTTGGCTGTCGGACATTCCCTTGGGCGCGTCGACCGACCCGATTGTGGCGCTTGCGTACGCGGCAGCGCGGACCACCACGTTGAAGCTCGGCACCAACATCGTGCCGTTGGGCCGCAACCCGATGACCCTCGCGAAGGAGCTGGCGCAACTCGATTTGTTGTCGAACGGCCGCCTGTTACTCAGCTTCGTGCCCGGTCTCGATCAGCCCGGCGAGCG
>JAYUFA010000161.1:0-6094 GCA_043738925.1 Actinomycetota bacterium | reverse complement strand
ACCGCAAGGCGTTCGAGGCAGCCAGCCGTATCCAAACCGAGATCGTGAACCTCGAGGATCAGTTGGCGCAGCGTCGAGGCGAACTCGACACGCTGTATCGCACGGTCGAAACCGAGCGCACCCGCGTGCGCATCCTTGCGCAGGATCTGCTGCGCTCGGTTGGCGACGATCCCGCTACGGCGGCCGCTCCTCGGCCCACCAACGTGATCCAACTCGAGCCGGCACCGATCGTCGATCTCACCAGCGACAACCGCGCCGCGGCCCACGAGGGCTGAGCGAACAAACCGAACCGCCGGGGCGAGCCCCGCTGCGGCGAACCCGAACGAGACCGTTGGCCGGGGTCAGTCGACCTCGGCCAACGTCGTTTTCAGCATTGTTGCGAAGCGCCAGAGGTCCTCGTAGCTGTTGTACAGCGGCGCGGGTGCCACACGCACAATCGCCGGCGGCCGGTAGTCGACCACCACACCCGCAGCCGACAATCGAGCGACCACCGCCGACCCGGGCACGCGAAGGCGCAGCGTCAACATCGCACCACGTCGATCCGGCTCAGAAGGTGTGATCTGCTCGACGCCCTCGACGTCGCCAAGGAGCGCTGCCAACGTCGCGGTGAGCGACAAGGATCTCTCACGCAGACGAGCCATGCCGACCGCCGCGAACACCTCCAGCGAACCGCGCAACGACGCGATGCTGATCACCGGTGGATTCGAGATTTTCCAGCCACTCGCGCTCGGTACGGGCACGAACGCCACCTGCTGGTCCATCGCAAAGCGGGTGTTGGGATCGTTGCCCCACCAGCCGGCGAGCCGCACCAACGTGTTGTCCTCACAATGACGTTGGTGCACGAAGAGTGCGCCCACCGCACCGGGGCCTGCGTTCATGTACTTGTACGTACACCACGCGGCGAAGTCAACGTTGTCGTCGTGCAGAGCGAGCACGCGGTTGCCCGCGGCGTGCGCAAGGTCGACGCCGACGATCGCGCCCACGCCATGGCCGGCCGCAACAATCGCGCCGATGTCAAGTGCCTCACCGGTGAGGTAGTGAACCCCGCCGACGAGAACGAGCGCGAGTTCCTCGCCGCACCCGCCGATCGCGTCGATGATGGCGCGTGACGACACGCACCCGGTCTCATCTGCTGGCACCACCACGAGATGCTCTGACGCGTCGAGGCTATGCCATTCGAGCTGCGAGGTCACCGCGTACCGATCGGACGGGAACGCTCCCGCCTCGATGAGGATCTTCGTTCGCCTACCCGTCGGCCGAAAGAACGAGGCCATCAGCAGGTGCAAGTTGACGGTGAGCCCGTTGGCGATCGCCACCTCGTTGGGTCGAGCGCCGACAAGGTCAGCCAGCATGGCCTCGGGGTAGACGTCTGCCTGGTACCAGGCGTGCTCACCGCTGAAATGTCCCTCGACACCTCGCGTCGCCCACGTGTCGAGTGAGTCGAGCACCGCGGCGCGACTGCGATGGGGCTGGAGCCCAAGCGAGTGGCCGCACAGATAGACAACGTCGCGACCCTCGTGTTGGGGTCGGGCGAACTCGGTACGCAGTGAGGAGAGTGGATCGCTACGGTCGCGATCGCGCGCCTGTTCGAGGCTCTCCAACACGCTCACAACGGTGCGATTTCGCGAGCTAGCTCGAGAACATGGCCACAGGCGTCGCAGCGATGCCGCGCTTGGTCCGCCTCGAACGCCGTCAGGATGACGGACAACTCGGACTCGATGTTGCGCAGCGCGAACGTGCGCTCGTAGAGCAACGAGCCGCAGGTCGGGCAGAACCAGGCGACACGATCAAGTTCCTCGGGGTGCCGCTCGCGCTCGATCACCAGACCCCAAGTGCCGGCCGGACGGCGCGGCGAATGCGGGACACCTCCCGGCACGAGGAAGAGCTCGCCCTCACGCACCAGATGCTCGGTGAACGATCCGTCGGCCTCACGGATGTCGACCCGGATAGTGCCACGCAGCTGCTGGAAGAGCTCATCGCCCGGGTTGATGTGAAAGTCGTTGCGCCGGTTGGGGCCGCGCACGACCATGGGGATGAACTCTGCGTGAGCGAATACCACCTTGTTCGCAACAGGTGGACGAAACGATTCGGCGTTGTCCTCGATCCATCGACCGAGATGCACAGGGCCGCCAACAGAGCTCATGGGGCCAGATCGTACAAGCGCGGGGGTCAGGCCGCAGAGTGGCGCGACCACTGGCGGCCCGGCCGCGTCGAAGCACTAGCCTGCCGCCGATGTTGCTCGTGATCGGTGATGCAGTGCACGAGACGGTGGTCGACCTCCGCGCGGCACCGCCACGCGGAGGTATCGGCGCCGCGCACATCACTCATCGGCGTGGTGGCAGTGCGGCAAACATCGCCGCGTTTTCGGCCGGGGCGCGCACGAAGGCCCGTTTCGCAGGCCAGGTCGGCGACGACCACACCGGCGCGTTCCTGATCAATGACCTGGGCCAGCACGGCGTCGACGTTCGGGCGGCACGCCAAGGTCGGTCGGCGTCGGCGGTGATTGTTCGATCGAACGGCACCACAACCCGCCTCGTCGATCGTGCGTCGGCGACCCAGCTCACCACGCTTGATTCGTCACTGCTCACGGGCGTCGCCATCGTGCACCTGCCCTCGACCTCGTTGAGCGTCGAGCCTTTGGCGACCGCAGTCGAAGACCTGGTCGGCGAGGCCGTCGAACGGGGCATTCCGATCACGATCGATGCTGCGGGAATCGCCACGATTGACGAGTTCGGCGCGACGCAGATGCGATCGCTGATCGCACACCTTCGCCCTGCCGCCTTCTTCTGCAATCGCATCGAGGCCCAACGGCTCGGATTAGCGGGTCGCGACGCTATGCCCGGCGCGCAACACACGATCATCACCGCCGGTGCCAGCCCGACGATTGTCGTTCATGGCGACGGCACGGCGCGCTCGTATCCTGTCACGCCGGTCGCGACGGTCGTCGATCGAGACGGCGTTGGCGACGCCTTCATCACCGGGTATCTCGTGGGTCTGCTGGCCGGCCAGCCGGTGGGTACATGCGTGCGAGCCGGTCACCTTCTTGCGTCACGCGTGCTTGGTCACGCCGGCCCGCGCGTAACGCCAATGCGCAGCGAAGCAAACGAGTCCGAGGCGGTGCTGTCGACCATGTCGTGATCGATGAACCTCATGCCGCCGTAGACCATCATCACGACGGCCGCGAACATCGCCATCACGATCGCGTCGAGCACAAGCGTTTGGCGCATGCCGATCATGTCGCCAAGCCGCCCGAGCGCGAAGGACCCGAGAGGCATGCCGAGCATCACGCCGGTCAGATAGCACGACACGACGCGGCCGCGGTATTCGTCGGGCACCGAGCTCTGCATGAACGTGTTGAAGGTGGTCGCGACGGGGATGTGCGCGAGCCCACAAACGAACAACGCAACCAGCCCGACGCGGTAGTTCCCGGTTGCCGGAAGCAGCGCCACCCCGACCACATAGGTGAACAGGCCAAATCGCATAGTGGTCGATCGCGAGATGCCTTGGCCGGCAACGATCATCGTCACACCGCTGATGACCGATCCTAATCCAAACGCAGCAACCAGCCCCGCGTTGTCGTGGCTGGTGCGCCCGTACATTTCGGCAGCCATCGCCGCGGTGAGTTGCACGAGGCTTTGACCGAAGGCGGAGAGTACGAACGCGGCGACGATCACGCGTCGCATCGAAGCGTGCGACCACGTATAGCGAAAGCCTTCGGCCATGGCCGCGAACACCCGAGTATCTGAGCGGGCATTGATCACCTGGGTCGGTCGTGCCATCAGCACCGCGAGCACCACAGGCACAAAAGTGACTGCGTTGGCCATAAACGCGGCGCCAATGCCGAGGTAGTGCAGCGCAAACGCGCCCGCCATCGGACCAATGGCACGCGAAGCCTGAAACTGCACGGAGTTCAGCCGTACCGCGGTGACGAGGTGCTCGCGGGGCACGAGCGTGGGTACGTAGGACTGCCAGGCCGCCATTTGTATGCCCGATACCACACCGGTGGCGATCAGCAACCAGATCATGCGCCACGGCGTGAGCAAGCCGGCCTGGTAGACAAAATAGAACGCGAACGCGAATGCCATCTGCAACGACTGGGTGGCGCCGAGGATCAGGCGGCGGGGGAGCCGGTCAGCGAGAACCCCGGCGTACGGTGTCAGCACGGTCGCCGGGATGAGCATGGCCAGGCCGATGCCGCCGAGCCATGTGGCCGACTTCGTGCGATCCCACATCAGCGCGGCGACAGCCACGCTTTGCATCCACGATGCCGAGTTCGACACGATCGCGGCGGTCCAAAACAGCGTGAAGTCCCGATGTCGGAGAACGTCGCGAAGCCCTGATCGACTGGGCTCGCGCCGCGTCGGTTGCGCCGTGCGGATGGTGGTCCCGGTCAACGACGGGCCTCCCTCCTGCACACGCCCGCCTACAGACTAGTTGCATCCACCAACTGTCTGGGTGTGTCACCTGGCATCACCGTCTCACCCATCACGTCGCCGCAGGATCACCGTGCGGGCGTCGATTGGGCTCGTGGCCGTGACGACAGGGCACCGCTCGGCACCTCGAGCACCTTGCGCAGAATCGGTTCCAGTTCGCGTGCCGGGAGGGGCCGCGAAAAGAGGTAGCCCTGCATCATGTCGCAGCCATGGCGTCGAAGGAACTCGAGTTGGGCGATCGTCTCGACGCCCTCGGCGACCACGTCGATACGAAGGCCCTTGGCCATGGCGATCACCGCGGTCACAATGGGTGCACCGCTGTCGTCGATGCCCTCGACGAACTTGCGGTCGATTTTGATGGCGTCGAACGAGAATTGTGCGAGGTAACCAAGGCCGCTGTAGCCCACGCCGAAATCGTCTATCGAGCACTTCACGCCCATGGTGTGCAGGTCGCCGATGACCACACCGACGCCCTCGGGGTCCTGCAACGCGAGGTTCTCCGTAAGCTCCAACTCGAGGAGGTGTGGCGGCAGATGCGTGACGCGTAGCACGCGGGCGACGAGATCTTGCACCCGCTGCAGCTGAAACTGGCGGGGCGACAAGTTGACCGCGACCGATACGCCCTCGATGCCTTGTTCCAACCAGCGCCGGGCCTGTGAACACCCTTCGATCAGCGTCCACTCGCCGATGATCGAGATGAGGCCGCTCTCCTCGGCGAGAGGAATGAACTCGTCGGGCGGAATCGGACCAAGTATTGGGTGGTCCCAACGCAGCAGCGCCTCGACGCCCACCACTCGGCCTGTCGCGATATTCACCTTTGGTTGATAGAAGAGTTCGAGCTGATTCTCGTCAACCGCGTTGTGCAACGCGCTTTCGAGATCAAGTCGATTGGCCTTTTGCGCGCGGCGTTCGGCGGTGTAGAGCTCGACCGTGTTCCGGCCGCGTTCCTTCGCGCGATACATCGCGGCGTCGGCATGTTCCAGCAGCTCGCCGGCGATGAGACCATCGGTGGGATAGTGGGCCACGCCGATACTCGGTGTTACGTAAAGCTTGCGGCGGCCGATCTCGAACGGATCCTCGAACGCCTTGAGGAGCGCCTTCGCGATGCCCTCGGTGTGCTTGTAGTTGCGCACCGACGGGATGAGGATCGCGAACTCGTCGCCGGCAAGACGCGCAACCGTGACGGACCGATCGACGGCGGTACGCAACCGCCTCGCCACTTGGATCAACAGCGAATTGCCGGCCGCATGGCCGAGACTGTCGTTCACGTTCTTGAACCGGTCGAGGTCGAGGAACATCACCGCGAGCGTGCGCCGCTCGCTGCGGGCCAACTCGATCGCGAGATCCAGCCGGGCGTTGAAGAACGGTCGGTTCGGAAGACCCGTCAACGAATCGTGACGCACGTCGTGTTCGAGCGCGCCCCACTTGCGCAGAAGACGAAAGACGTGAGCCGACACCACGACGGACAACACCGCGGAGCCCATCGCGGTCACGCCGAGCGGCAGGTTGAACGCGGCGACGCGATTGATCACGATGAGGAAAGGTCCGACCATCACCGAGGTGATGGCCATCAGTGCGCGCTGTTCGACGCTGCTTGCTTCGACCGTGAGCGCAGGCGTGCGCAACAGGCGCTGCGAGGGGTGCGCTATCGAGGCCGACAA
>JAYUFA010000160.1:0-2308 GCA_043738925.1 Actinomycetota bacterium | reverse complement strand
CCTCGTTGAAGGCGTTCAGCGCGGCGGGGCGACTGAGCGTAAGCACGCGTACGCGGTCGGAGTCTTCGATCTTCAGCATGCGCAGATACTAAAGCTAGGGTCAGACCATGGCGATCAGCGGCACGCGCATCTTCCATGTCAACGCGAACTGCGTCGATCTCGAACGGTCATTGCACTTCTACCGCGACCTCCTGGGGCTCAAGCAGAACACGCATCCACTACCGAGCTTTCTGCAACGCGGCGATGCCTTCGGCCTCGAGCAAGTCATGTGGGACGCGTGGATGCTCCAGAGCGATCTTGGCAACGACGGGCTTTCGCTTGATTTGCTCGAATGGAAGGTGCCCACGCCATCGGGCGCACCGCCCGCGGCGTGCAACGAGACCGGCTTCCATCACCTCACGTTTGCCGTGCCTGATCTACGGGGTTGCGTCGATCGTCTGCGAGCTGGCGGGGTCACCATCGTCGGCGGTCCTATCGACATGAGCCTTGGCGACGGGTCGAGCATCGCGATGGCGATGATCGAAGACCCTGACGGCATCCCATTGCAATTGATCGGCGGTCGCGACACGCGCATCTCGCACGTGGTCGTGAACACCCGCAATCTCGACGAGTCGGTCGCCTACTACCGCGACGTGATGGGTCTCAACGTGATGCGTGTCGTCGACGCGGTCCGCCAATCAGGCGCGCTCTACGGCATCGACGGCGAAATCGAGTGTCGATCTGCGATGTTGCGTGACCCCGGTTCAAAGTTCATGGTCGAACTCATCGAGTGGCTCGACCCGCTTCCAGTGCCGGGCACCAACCGAGTGCGTCGCGCCAACGACATCGGCCTGTTCCGCATGGCCTGGTCGACCACCGACTGCCATGGCGACGAGGCGGTCGTGCGCGCCGCAGGCTCGGTGCCCTTCGCACCCACGGGCACCTTGTCAGTCGGCGATCACCTGCCGTTGCTCTACGTGCTGTTCTGGCCCGGTCCCAATGGCGAATGCCTGGAACTCATCGAGACCGGCGCGCCGCGAGACTGAAAGCCGCGAGACTGAAAGCTGCGCGATGGAAAGCGCGAGACTGAAGCGGCGAGATTGAACGCCGCGCGATTGAGCGCAACGCCAGCGGTCGGCTATCGACTGCTCGCGTGCATGCCGCCATCGACGGGGATGATCGTTCCGTTGAGATAGGACGCGGCCGGCAACACGAGCGACAGCACGATGTGCGCAACTTCGTACGGCTCGCCGTAACGACCGATGGGCACGCGGCGCCGCACGAACGCCTCTTTCGAGGCCTCGGGTATCTGCGCCGTCATGCCGGTGTTGATCGGTCCGGGGCAAATGCAGTTGGCGGTGACGCCTCGGCGACCGAGATCAACGGCGAGCGCACGCGTGAACCCGACCAATCCGGTCTTTGACGCCGCGTACGGCGAGTTGCGTGGCGTCGCGCCAAGACCTTCGGTCGACGCAATGTTCACGATGCGGCCATCGCCGTTGCGCATCAGGTCATCGAGGCACGCTCGAACGAACCGCATCGGCGCGTCGAGGTTCACGTCAAACGTGGCCCGCCACACGTCTTCGTAGTCCGCCTGCCAAAGTGGCGCGCCTGAGGCCATGCCCGCGTTGTTCACGAGGATGTCGATCGGCCCGAGTTCCGCGCGCGCCGCGACAACGACGCTGTCGATCGCCGCAGCGTCGGCAACATCCGCCACGTAGGCGCGAGCGGTGCCGCCGCTTGCGACGATGCCCTCGACAACCGCTGCGAGAGCATCACCGGCGCGATCGCACAACGCGACCTTGGCTCCCTCGGCTGCGAAGAGCTCGGCCGTGGCGCGACCCATGCCACTCGCCGCGCCGGTGATCAGCGCGACGCGACCGGCAATCGAGCGAGACGGTATCGGCAACGCCGAGGTCATCGAAGCTTCTTCACGACCGTGCCGGTGACGGCCCCGCCGTCGACGAGGAGCCCGCTGAGCGCCTGATGGATCTTCGCCAATGCTTCGCTTGCGAGATGCGAGTCCATCGCCGACTGATCGGAATAGTGCTCCCAGAAGTACAACACGTCGGGCTCGTCACCCTCGACCAACGTGTAATGCAGCGTGCCCAGCTCGGTCGCGGCCTGCTCGAACATCGGCGCAAACACCGCCTTGAGCTCGTCGCGCTTGCCAGGTTGAGCTTTCATGGTCGCGAACATCACGCGGTCGGACATCGGTCGTACACCTCATCTTGGTTGGTTCGGGTCGGTTGGCGTCGGCGCAGTCTCGCGGAATCTGGCTGCCTATGCTGCGCCCCATGAGCGAACCCTCCACCGACGAACCTCGTGG
>JAYUFA010000159.1:0-2311 GCA_043738925.1 Actinomycetota bacterium | reverse complement strand
TGCGCGCAGTCTGGCATTCACGGGTGCACGTTGTCGTCTTCCAGGCGGTCGTCGGGGGCATCGCGGTCATCGTCGCGGCGCGCCAGCCAACCTGTTCCGACCTCGCACGTGTCGAGCACTGGGCACCATCGGCACAGCCCGCTCGGAGCGCGTCGTGCGACACGCACCTTCAGCTCGAGCTCGATCATCTTGTTGACACCGTCGACGACGCGTGCGGCAGCTGATTCGAGCACCGCCTCGGTGACGTCCTCGGGATGCAGGGTGCCTTGGTCGAGGTAGTAACTCGCGAGGCGTAGCGGTGGCGTGCCGAGCCGCATCGTCTCGACCAGCGCGTAGAACCGAAGGTCGTCGAAGTGGACGGTGCGCACGCTGCCCGTCTTGAGGTCGATGAGTACCTTGCCGGCAACAAGCCCGTCAGGCGCCCCGAGGGTGAGATCGACTTTGCCGAGCAAAGTGACCGTGCCGTGATGCAGATCTTGTCGAATGCTGACCTCGGTGCTCGGCCGCCATGTGCGCGGCAAGGGAGGCCAGCATTCCGTGAACTGCGTGACCCGTTCGCCCGCTTCGGCACGCAGTTCGGCACGGTCGACGTCGCGCAGGCCCTGCATCCACGTAGCGAAGCCATCATCGCCGTTTTCGAGGCGAGCCATCGCCTCGTCGACCAGGTGCAGCGGTACCGGGGCTTCGCGCCAATGGACCGATAGCTCGATGGCCTTGTGAGCGACGCGACCACGCGCCACCGGTACCGACCAGGCGAAGTCGTCGTGGAGGTAACGCTCCTCGCACCCGTGGATCGCCGCGAGACGCGACTTGCTCACGAATATCGTGCGGTTCGCGCCCAACTCGCCGACGGCGTCTGCTGTGCCGAGTTCGAGCGTGGACCGCAGATGATGGCGCAGCTCCGCGTCGAAGGCGCGGCGATCGTCACGGTCGCCGCGGAGACGGTCGACGATCTCCTGCTGTGCGGGGTTCAAGCTCGCCACCACTTGGTTCTAGTGCACCTGCTGCCTGCCACGCGCCATCACGGTCGAGTCGATACCCGCGTATCGACGGCACTGTCACTGGGGGTGGGGATGCTGTCGGAGATGGAAGCAACGTCTCTCCGATTCGCCTACGCGGCCCGAACCATTGCCGATGTCACTCGCGCGCAGGGGCTACTCGCGCCTGCGTTTCGCAGCCCGCCTGCGTCCGCTGGTTTGCAGCGGTCATTGCGTCGGCGTGGTGGCGGGGTCATCGTCGCCGTGCGCTTACGGCAGCGTCCGTGGGTTGCCGTGCTTGCCGACATGATCGATGGTGTGATCGCTGCCAATCGGCTTGAGGGCGTGGCCGCGCACTCGTTGCGCACATCGCTGTGGCAAGCCGTCGAAGGGGCAGTGGTGGTGGCCGCATGAGGCCGGTCTCCGCCGTATGGCTTGCCGTCAGATTGCTGAGAGGCTCAGCCAGCGATCGAGCAATGCGCGGTCGCCGAACACCTGAATGCGCTCGTCGACGTGCGCGCGGCCATAGATCAACAACAGCAGGTCGGCAGCGGTGCCGCGGGCGGCAACGTCGCCCTTGCTGTGGCCGCGGCCCCACGTGAAGCCGCGTGTAGTCAGGGTGATCATCCATTCACCGGGCGCGTCGGTGGCGTGCAGGTGCAACGTCTCGCCGTCACCGGTCAACGCTGTCGCGCTCGGCGCGAACGATGCCGCGGCTGACGGCAGATTTTCCAGGAACTCGTCGATGCCATCCACGGCAAGCTCTGCGTTGATGTCGATGCCCCGGTCGAGCGCAAGCAGGGCATCGGCTCGGTGCACGAGCGTCTCGTGGGCCATGCGCCGCGCCCACCAGCCCACATTGCGTCCTTCGCCCCATGTCCACACCGTGGCATCGGATTCGTGGCCGCGCAGTTGTGCGAGTACCGCTTCGCCTCCGGCGCGCATCCAATCGGCGTAGCCTCGAGCGTCTTCAGGCAGGTTGCGATCGACCTTGCGAAAGTCGAGGCGCTCGGTGGCGCCATCGCGCATCATCTGGGTCGCCCAGCGATGCACCACACCGAGGTGCTTCGTGAGCGCAAGAAGATCCCACCCGGGGCACGTCGGCACGGCCGTCGTGAGGTCGGCACCATCGATCACGTTGGCGAAGTGCGTGATCTCGTCGGCCGTGGCGTTGCAGAAGGAGGCGTGGTCCATGACGATGGACATTACTTCGCACGCGCGGGGCTACGGTTTCCTCTGAGCCCGGGTGGCGGAATGGCAGACGCAGAGGGCTTAAACCCCTCGGATCCTTCGGGGTCGTGCGGGTTCGAATCCCGCCCCGGGCACCGCTGAGC
>JAYUFA010000158.1:0-16392 GCA_043738925.1 Actinomycetota bacterium | reverse complement strand
TTTCCTCGTTCATCGAAGCCGAGGTACGGGCGCAACCCGACCGGCGGGTGTCCGTCTGGTCGGAGACGCATCCATCACGCCACACGGTTCGTGAGCTGTACGACCAGGCGCTCCGGCTGGCCGGAGCATTCGATCGGCGCGGCATCGCTGCCGGTGACGTCGTCGCCTACCAGACACCGAACTGGGCCGAAGCCATCTCGGTGCTGTGGGCGGGGTTTCGTATCGGCGCGGTGATGGTGCCGATCGTGCACCACTATGGCGCACGCGAAGTCGAGTTCATTCTCCGCCAAGCGGGCGCGAAGGTGCTCGTCACTGTCGACCGTTTCGGGCACGTCGATCACCTCGCCAACCTCGCGACGATGCGCGACACGTTGGACCGGCTCGAGCATGTGATCGTGCTGCGCAGCGGCACACCTGGCCCGACGCTCGCCGGCACGATCGCGCTCGGCGACCTGCTCGATGAGCAGCCGCTCACGCGAAACGTCGACATCGATCCCGACCTGCCGGCGATGGTCGGCTACACGTCGGGGACCACCGCCGACCCCAAGGGCGTGATCCATACGCACCGTTCATTGCTGTTCGAGGTGCGCCAATGCGCAGGTATGGACCCCGGGGCGCGGCCGTTGCTCAGCGCGTCGCCGATCGCGCACATGACGGGCATGCTCTCGGCGCATCTGATGGCACTGCTGCGTGGCCAGCCCATTCACCTCACCGACAAGTGGAATCCGACCGAGGCACTGCGCATCATCCTCGCCGAAGACATCGCGGGCGGCACCGGCGCCACGGTCTTTCTTACCGACCTGCTCGACCACCCCGGGTTCACGCCCGAACACGCGCGGCGTATCGCCAGCGCGGGCCTCGGCGGCTCGCCCGTTCCTACCGCGGTTGCGGAGCGAGCCGACGCGGCCGGCATCACCACCTACCGCTCGTACGGTTCGACGGAGCACCCCTCCATCACGGGCTCTCGTACCGATGAACCGCGCGCGAAGCGCTGCGGCACCGATGGTCACGCGCTTGAAGGTGTCGACCTTCGCCTGGTCGACCTCGACACCGGCCACGACGTCGCGTCGGGGGTACCGGGCGAGATCTGGACGCGGGGCGCGGACCTCTTCGCCGGCTACTCCGACCCGGCGCTCACCGCGCTGGCGTTCACTGACGACGGCTGGTATCGCACCGGCGACGTGGGTGTGCTCGACGAGGACGGCTATCTCACGATCACGGACCGCGTGAGCGACATCATCATCCGCGGTGGCTCGAACATCTCAGCCGCCGAGATCGAAGAGGCGCTGATGCGTCTGCCCGACGTGGCGGAATGCGCGGTGGTCGCCGCACCCGACCCACGCCTCGGCGAACGCGCCGTTGCGTTCATTCGCCTACGCGCTGGTGTGGCACCGTTCGGTCTCGTCGAGTTGCAGCGCGCGCTCGGCGAGGCCGGTTTGCCGAAGACGAAATGGGTCGAGGGCCTCCATCTGGTCGAGAACTTTCCCCGGACGCCGTCGGGCAAGATCCGCAAGTTCGTCTTGCGCGATGAGCTGCAGCGCGGCTGAAACCGGCGCCGACCTTCAGCGAGCGGGTCGGTCGCTCAAGCCGTCGGCGACGATGAATCGACAACGCGTCGACGCGATGCGCCAACCTTCGGGCGTGCGTCGGATCACATCGTCATACACCGCACAGCGCGACTCGCCCTGACCACGCTCGACGAAGAGCATGTTGCGCGTGATGTGCGCGCTCTCGTCGTCGACCACGTCGATCACGGGCGGGCCACCGAGGTGCAGTCCACCCGGCGCGCCTGTGGCCATGCGCCGCAGACCGTCGTAGCCATCGAAGGATCGTCCGTACACCGCGTACGTCGCGTCGGGAAGGTAGAGCGCGACCCACGCCTCGACGTCGCCCAGGTCGAGCGTTAGGCAGTAACGAGCCATCAGGTCACAGATCGCGACATGATCCTCAGGGGTCGGCATCATCGAAAGCTCCTTGATTCGTCGTCAGTCACGACGACGCGTTCGTCAAACGGTCCACGTACTCGTTGTGCTTGGCCGGCGACTCCATCACGAGTCTCGAGCGCACGATCTTGCCCGACGCGGTGCGCGGCAACGGTTCGTCCCACACGACGAGTTGTTCGGGCAACTTGCGCGTGGCCATCCCCTGTGCTTGCAGGTGGGTGCACACGATGTCGAGCGTGATCGAACGTCCGTCGACAGGACGCACGGCCACGGCGAGTCGTTCGCCGGTCTCGGTGTCGGCGACGCCGAAGCAGGAGTACTCGATCGTGTCGGCAAGCGTCGCGAGGGCGGCGTCAATCTCGCTCGGCGAGATCTTCAGACCGTTGCGATTCACGACATCCTTGATGCGGCCGACTACGGTCAATCGACCCTCGTGCAACTCGACGGCATCGCCAGTGCGATACCAGCCGTCGTCGAACGACTCGGCGTTGTGCTCGGCGTCGAGGTAGCCGAGAAATACCGCCGGTCCACGTAAGAGACCCTCTTGGGGGTGCGGCGCCGAGCCGACGCGGACCTCGGTGCCCGGCATGAGCACACCGTCATCGGCGAGGCGTCGAGCACGTGGATCTTCTGGCACGCTTCCGGTGGAATTCGGTGCCTCGGAGGAGCCGTAAACGCGTGCGACTTCGATCCCGAAGCGGTCGGTCGCGAGCTCGAGCAGTGGCATCGGCAACATGGATCCGCCGAGCGCGAGCGTGCGCAGCGCTGTGGTGTGCGTTTTGCGTGCGTCCGCGGCGCGCAGAAGGCGCTCGGCGATCACCGGTGCACCACCGAGCAGCGTCGCTCCGTACTCGTCGATGCGCGCAAGCGACCTCTCCGGGTCGAATCGGTCTTCGAGCACGAGCGTCGCGTGCTGATCAGCCGCGAGATGCATCTGCATGACGCCCGTGATGCTCGTGAGCGGACTCACGAGGAACAGCACGGTCTGCTCGTCAGTCCCGGTGATGCGTGCCATGTTCGCCGCGCCTGCGGTGAGGGTGTTGAGCGAATGGACCACGCCCTTCGGACGGCCCGTGGTTCCCGACGTGAACAGCACCGTGGCCGGTGCATCGCGATCGGGTTCCTGCCAGTCGCCAACCGGCGACGTGGCGTCGGCGACGAGGTCCTCGAGGTCGATCGTCGTGACATTGCTCGGGCCGGCTTCCAAGCGCTGGCGTTCGGACCGCGGAACGACCAACGTGACCGTCGTGGCCGGCGCCCGAAGCGCGTCGAGCGCCGCGAGGAGATCGGCGAGACCGCAACGGCGGTCGAGCACGGCCGTGACGGCACCGCTACGGAGTGCCGCCTGGTACGCGACGACGCCTGCACCGTGGTTTCCCGCGACGAGCACCAGCGGCGTGCCGCGTTGCACACCGCGAGTACGAAGCGCCGAAGTGCAACGGGTCACCGCGTCGGCGAGCTGGGCACGGGTCCATGTGCGCTCGTTGTCGACCAGCGCGACGCGCCCGGGGCTCGCCGACGCGCCGGCCTCGATGCCGTCGCGCAACTGGGACGAGTCCCACCACCGTGCGGCTCGGTAGCGCGCCGCGCGGTCCTCGGGAACGGGTTGGGTGAGACCGAGTTCGACCACGAAGTCACGCCCGAGGCAGGCCGAGGAGTTGACGACCGACGATGCCACGCAGGATCTCCGAGGCACCGCCAGCGATCGTCAGCGCGCGCGACCAGAGAAAGGCCGCGTGCCATCGCGCGACGACCTCCTCGATGTATTCATCGATCGTCGCCGCCGTTCCGAGCAGTTCGAGCGCCGCTTCGCACAGCAGCACATACGTTTCGGTCGACGCGAGCTTGGCCACCGCGCCATCGGTCGCATGCTCTTCATCTCGGAGGATGCGCTCGACCGTATCGACGACCACGAGGCGAGCACCTTCGACTTCGGTGAGAAGCTCGGCGAGTCGAACGCGCACGTCCTCATGATCAATCATCGCCGAGCCGTCCGGCAGGCGACACGCACTGGCCAGCGCAACGAGATCGCCGAACATCATGCGAAGTTGCACGGCGTTCGCACCGACGATGGCCCGCTCCGACGCGAGGCCCGTGCTGATGACGCGCCATCCACCGTGCACGGCCCCGAGCACATGTTCGGGACCGAGCCGCACGCCGTCGAGGAACACTTCGCAGAACTCCTCCGAGCCGGTCATCTCGCGGATCGGCCGGATGTCGACACCGACGGTCGACATCGGGACGACGAAGGCAGTGAGCCCGGCGTGACGGTCAACGGTTGGGTCGGTTCGGGCGAGCAGCAGGCCCATGTCGGCCCATTGTGCGTCAGTACTCCACACCTTCTGGCCGTCGACAATCCACGCGTCGCCATCGGGCACGGCTCGCGTGCGCAGCGACGCGAGGTCGCTGCCCGCGTCGGGCTCGCTGAACAGCTGGCACCAAATGTGCTCTCCGCGGCGAATGCGTGGCAGGTACTTCGCCTTCTGCGTTTCGGTACCGAATTGCAGAATCGCTTGCGCGGCGAACATCACCTGGTCGAGCGGCCGGTAGGCGCGTGCCCGAAACAACTCCTCCATCAAGATCAGATCGTGAGTGGCGCGGTGGGCCGGATCGCCACCCCATTCAGGAGGCCACCCACCGCCGAGATATCCCGACTCGTACAGCGCGGCGAGCCAGCCGCGAATCGAGCGTTCGTCCGCGTCATCGGCCGGTACGCGCATCCCGTCGACAAACGGCCGCTTCGGTGCACGCTCGACGATGAAACGCCGGACTGCGGCGCGGTACTCCTCGTCGTCCATCGGCTCGACGGACCCCTCTCCGCGACGGCACTTGCCAGACGGCCGAGATCTTTCTATGTTGACGTCGATGTTGCAAGTTTGCGGCGCCCGATCCGGGCGTCGTCCAGTGACCCGTGGAGCGCGACGATGACGACTGCTCCTTCGGAGCTTGAGGAGCTTCGCACGTCGCTGCGCAAGGCACTTCGCACGCCGGCGCCCGGGGTCGCACCGTCGCTCGACCCCCACTGGCGAACCAGTTGGCCCACGCTCGCGGCGCTCGGCCTCGCCTCGCTCTGCATCGCCGAGGAATCCGGCGGATTCGGTCTTCACGTGCCCGCGGCCGCGATGGCAGCAACTGAACTCGGCGGTGTCCTGCACGCCGGTCCGTTCGCGGCCTGCACCGCCGCGGGCCTCGTGCTCGATCGCGCCATCGGTGCCGAGTCGAAGGCCGCGGTGGTCAAATCGGTCGCTTCCGGCGCGGCAGTCGCGACGCTCGCCGTGCTCGATCGCGGCACGATCAGCGTCGACGGCGACCGCGTCAACATCGACGGAACGGCAAGCCTGCTCGTCGCCGGGGACACGGTCGACTGGTTTGTCGTCGTGTCGCCCGATCTGTGCTCACTTGCGCTCGCGCGTCGCGACGACTGCCAACTCGCCGCGAGCGCGCATACGTTCGATGTGACCCGTTCCTTCGTCGACGCGCGGTTCGACGCGACACCCGCAGCAGCGATCAGCTGCGACGTGGCCGTGGTTCGTCTCGCTCTCGTGGTGCGTGACCTGTTGGTAGCCGCAGACGCGCTGGGTGGCGTGCAGCGATCGCTCGAGCGCACGGTGCGGTACGCGGGCGAACGCGTGGCCTTCGGTCGTGCGATCGGCGGGTTCCAAGCGGTCCAACACCGGCTCGTCGATCACACGCTACGGGTGCGAAGTCTCTCGTTGCTGGTCGACGCGGCCGCCGCCGATCTCGGTGCCACCGGCGACGAGCACCGCGCGCTTCTCGCGCAAGCGGCGGTCGCGCGTCATGCGGTGCACGTACTTCACGACCTGCTGCAACTGACCGGCGGCATCGGCTTCACCTGGGAGCACGGCCTGCACCTCTATGAGCGACGCGCACATCTCGACGCGCGACTCACGCGCAATCCACGGCGCGCACTTCTCGCGCTTGCCGATGCCGAGGGGTGGGTTGTGCGATCATGACGGCCGTCGCAGCGGCGGCGCAGGCGCCGCGCGGTATTGCAGGGGGACGCATCACCGCATGAGCTCGTTTCGCGATGATCCTCGGCTGGCAGCGCTGCACGCCGCGACAGCCACGCTGACCGCGCCGGGCGCACCGTTCGAACTGCGTCAGGAGTCGGTACGCGGCGAGCACATGCCGATGTTCGCAAACCGCGCGCGTTCGCTGCGCGAGATCCTGGCCGGTGGCGGTGCACGCGGCGAACAGGATTGCTACGTATTCGGCGATGGAACGCGGGTGACCTTCGCCGATGCGGCGCGGCGCGCGGCATCGGTGGCGTCGGCGCTCGCGTCGCGAGGCATCGCGCCGGGCGACCGGGTGGCGATCTGCGCCGCGAACTGCCCGGAGTGGCTCGACGTGTTCTGGGCCACGGCGGCGATGAACGCTGTCCTGGTGGCGATGAACGGATGGTGGACCGCCACCGAGATGCGCAACGCGATCGCGCTCACCGAGCCGGCCTTGCTGATCGTCGACGAAGCGCGATTCGCCCGGCTCGACGAGGACCCGGGCGTGCCGCTTCTGGTGATCGAGCGCGAGTTCGCGACGTTGCTCGAAAGTCTCGACGCGCCGATGCCAGATGCCGCGATCGACGAAGACGATCCGTTCATGCTCATCTTCACGAGCGGCACGACCGGCCGCCCGAAGGCCGCGGTGCTCTCGCATCGCTCGGTCATCGGGTACCTGTCGCTGCAGTCGTTCTTCGGTGCACGAGCCGTGGTCATGTCGGGACGCGCTCCCGGCGCACCTCCGACGCGCCTCGCGCCCTACCCGCTCTTTCACGTCTCCGGAGTCAGCGCGACAGTGTCGACCATGCTGGGCGGCGGCACGACCGTGTGGCCGCTGGGTCGATTCGATCCCGAAGCGGTGATCGAGCTCACCAAACGCGAAGGCATCGCCGTATGGAACGGCGCGGTACCCCACGTGATGCGCCTGCTCGACAGCCCGGCGATCGAGACCCTCGACCCGATGCAGATGGTGTCGGTCGGCGTCGGCGGTTCGGTCACGACGCCGGCGACGGTGCGCCGCATCGAGGAGCGCTTCCCGCATCTGGAGCGCACGGTGTCCACAGGGTACGGGTCGACCGAGACGGGGGGCCTGGTGAGCCTGGCGCCCGGCTGGATGCTCGCCGACGCGAATGATTGCGTGGGGCCACCGGCACCGATCGTCGAGCTGCGCATCACCAACGAGCACGGCGCGGTCCTGGCCGAGGGCGAAGAAGGCAACATCGAGGCGCGCAGCCCGATCGTGATGCTCGGCTATTGGCGCAACGATGAGGCCAACGCCGAGGCGATGCTCCCAGGGCTGTGGGTGCGAACCGGCGACTTCGGCCGCCTCGAAGACGGTCTGCTGTTCGTCGCGTCGCGTCGGCGCGACCTCATCATCCGCGGTGGCGAGAACATCTATCCGTTCGAGATCGAAAACCGGCTCGACGAACACCCCGATGTGGTCGAAGCAGCAGTGATCGGTGTCGAGCACCGCACCCTCGGCCAAGAGGTGAAGGCGGTCGTCGTCGTGCGCGTCGATGCTGTGCCCAGCATCGACGACCTGCGTGCGTGGTGCGCGGCGACGCTGGCGTCGTACAAGGTGCCGGCCCATGTGGAGCTGCGCACCGCACCACTGCCTCGCAATGCCACCGGCAAGGTGATGAAACACGTGCTCGTCGACGATGACGCCAACGTGTTCGTCGAAGACTGATCGTCAGCGACACGAGAGCAACGACCAAGGAGGATTCCGGTGGCACAGATCCAGACCGTGACCGGGCCGATCGACGCCGAGGCGCTCGGGCGCACCCTGGTGCACGAGCACATCGTGATCACCTATCCGGGCGAAGAGTTCGAGCGCAGCGTCAAGTGGACGCGCGCCGAGATCATCGCGCGCGCCACTGACAAGCTCGCCGAGTTGCGCGACGCCGGGTTCGCCACGTTCGTCGACCCGTGCCCGATCGAGCTCGGCCGCGACCCCGAGCTCTACGCCGAGGTGTCCCAGCGCAGCGGCATGAACGTGGTGTGCACCACGGGCTTCTACACCGAGTACCTCGGCTTCGGGCTTCCGTTCTACTGGCGTGCGCGCGACCCCGAGGAGATCGCCGAGCACTACATCGCCGAGATCACCCACGGCATCGCGGGCACCGGCGGTATTCGCGCCGGCGCAATCAAAGCGGCAACGGGGCGCGAGGTCAGCGACGCCGAACAACGCGTGCTTACCGGCGCGGCCCTCGCGCAGGTCGCCACCGATGTCGCGATCATCACGCACACGGAGCAGTCGCTTCACGGCGCAACGCAACAGGACATCTTCGCCGACCATGGTGTCGACCTCGGGCGCGTGCTCATCGGCCACCAAGACGAGCAGCCCGATGTCGCCGCGATTCGCGCACTCGCGGAGCGGGGCACATTCGTCGGCATCGACCGGGTCGGTCTCGAGGTGCTCGCGCCCGATGCCCGACGCGCCGATGTGGTCGCCTCGCTCGTGCGAGAAGGGTTCGCACGCCACGTATGCCTATCGCAGGATCACATCTGCGCGCCCACCTCAGGTCGCGACATCTTCTGGCGCCCGCCCGAGACGCGGGTAGCGGCGGCTGCACGCCGCGAGGACATCGACTGGCAGGTGACGAACCGACCGTTCAGTTACCTCATGACCGGGTTCGTACCGATGCTCCGCGAACGTGGGGTCACCGACGACGACGTCGACACGATGCTCGTCGACAACCCGCGGCGCCTACTCGCCGGCGCGTGAGCACGACGCGCCAATCACGCGCGTACCCACCGGACGAGGGCGACGTCCTCGGCCATCGGCACGAACACCGCACGGACCGCCATACCGATGGTGTGCTCGTCGACGGTCACCTCGTTGATGGCACCGTCCATCGACGACACCAGGTTGCCGACCAGCCGGATGCTCGGGTCCTCGACGAGCGCGACGACGACCACGTTGTAGGGCGCGAGGGGGGCAAACGCCGGTAGCAGTGGTGGGTGCGGCACCACGTACGACCACACCGTGCCAGTGCCCGACACTGCAGACCAGGTCCGTTCGAGCGATCGGCACCATGGGCACATCGGGCGAGGAAGATGGCGCAGACGGTCACACGAGACACACGATTGGATCGACAGCACCCCGCGGCGAGCAGACGTCCAGAACCCACCGCTTTCACCGTCGCTCGCCGGCAGCGGCCAGTCCGCGATCATTGCTTCGTCACCAGCCATGAGCCATCCCCCTAGCGTCGCAAGACGATGGCGCTCGTGGGAACACCCTCGCCGCTCGTGACGAGGCAGGCGCGTGCGTCGTCGACCTGACTGGTCGACGTGCCGCGCATCTGGCGCACGCCCTCGTTGACCAGATTGAACCCGTGGACATAGGCCTCGGACAACCCGCCGCCGCTCGTGTTGATGGGCAGTCGCCCGCCGAGTTCGAGCGCACCGTTCTCGGTGAACGCCGCGCCTTCGCCCCGAGCACAGAACCCGTAGCCCTCGAGCGACAGCAGGATCAAGGGCGTGAACGCATCGTAGATCTGTGCGACGTCGATGTCGGCCGGTTGCAGATCGCTGTTGCGCCACAGCGCGCGGGCCGCTGTCCACGCCGGCCCTTCGAGCGGATCGTCGCAGTAGTAGTTCGCCATCATGTTGTGCTGGCGGTTCAAGCCTTGCGCTCCGGCGTGCACGTACACGGGTGATTGGCGGCAATCCTTCGCGCGATCGGCGCGGACGAGCACGCACGCGAGCGCACCGTCGGTCTCGAGGCAGTTGTCGAACAAGCACAACGGTTCGCTGATCCATCGGGCCGCGAAGTACTGCTCGCGCGTCATGGGACGTTCGTACATCGTCGCGTTCGGATTGCGGTTCGCCGCGGCGCGACACGCGAGCGCGACGTTTGCAAGGTGGTCGCGCGTCGCGCCGTACTCCACCATGTACCGGCGGGTGAGCATCGCGATTTCGTCCGCTGGTCGTAGCAGCCCGTAGGGACGCGACCATTGGTAGCCGTCCTCGATACGCGCGCTCGCCGTGGCCCACAGCCGCGGGCCCGAGCCGCGCTTGCGCGACCGCCACGCAACACCAACATCGGCCTGACCGCTCGCGATCGCCATCGCGAGATGCATCACCGTGCCGCACGCGGCGCCACCGCCGTAGCCGATCTGGGAGAAGAACCGTATGTCGCCGAAGCCGAGGTTGCGTGCGATGTCGATCTCGTCGGTGGTCTCCATCGTGAACGACGACATGGCGTCGACTTCGCTCGGGTCGATGCCGGCGTCGTCGAGTGCCGCGCGGATCGCCGTGCACGCGAGCTCGGTCTCGCTTGGTTCGAGCTTCTTCGCGAACGGTGTCTCGCCGATGCCGACGATGGCCGACGAGTCTTTGATCGACGTCACGCCACTACTCCCGGTTGCTCGCGCTCAGCGACGTTCGGCTTTGGCGCGCATGGCATCGACGATCGCGCGGTGCTCATCGCTCGCGCTGGAGATCGACTCTGCGGCGACGGCGAAGTCGAGGATGTCGAGCACCGCGCGCTCCAGATGCTTGTTCAATGCGCGCTTCGTGTCGCGTAGGGCCTGCGGTGGCTGCTGCGCAAGTCGTTCGGCGAGGGCGATCGCTTGGTCACGGCTGGTGCCGTCGTCGACCACGCGGTTGGCGAGTCCGAGCTCGACAGCAACGTTCGATGGGATGCGGTCGCCGGTGTACAAGTACTCCTTCGCGCGCAGCAGGCTGGTGAGCGCGGGCCAGGTCATCGCACCGCCATCGGCCGCGACGAGGCCGATGGAGACGTGCGGATCGGCGAGATACGCGCGTTGTTCGATGAGCACGATGTCGCTCAACGCCGTGAGACTGCAACCGAGCCCCACTGCAGGCCCGTTGACCGCGGCCACGATCGGCAGCGGGAAGTGCACGAGCGAGCGCACGATCTTGCGCGACTCGGCGAGCACCGCGTCTCGATAGGCGACGTCTTCGTTCATGCGACGCAATACGCCGAGGTCGCCACCTGCGCTGAACGCACGCCCCGCGCCGGTGAGGACGACAGCACGGCACTCCGCATCGGCCGCGAGCTCGTCCCACACCTCTGACAATCGCCGATGTAGCTCATCGTTCGCGGCGTTGAGCGCATCGGGGCGGTTCATGGTCACGATGCGTACGTGACCCTGCTTCTCCACGAGGAGCGCGGCCTGTTTCGCCCCGCCATCGGTCGACGTCATCGGTTCCCTCCAAGATCGAACGGCGCAACTGCGTCGAAGACATTCACGTGCACCGGCCCATGCAGACGAGCGTCGGCGCCGAACTCGCGCAAAAGCTCGTCGACGCCGCCATAGAGCGCGTCGAGCGTGAGCGCTCGCCGTGCGAAGTGGTGGTGTTCGTGCTCCCACGTAAACCCGATGCCACCGAGCGTCTGCAGTGTGGCCTGCAAAACGTGGCGCGCAGTACGGCCAGCGAGCGCCTTGAGCAGGGCCGCCTCGCGCGCCCCGGATGCATCGAGAGCGACGAAATCGAGCGTGTTGTTGCATGCGTGCTCGAGGGAACAGAGCTCGGCAGCCGCCGCGGCAAGCAGATGTTGCAAGGCCTGGAAGCTGCCGATCGGTGCGTTGAACTGCCTGCGATCGCACGCGTACGCGACGGCGACATCCATCATGTACTCACACGCACCGAGGATCTCGAGCGCACAAGCAACCTGGGCGATCGTTCTCGCGTCCGCATCGCCATCAGGGTCGCCGATCGGGCGGAGCAGTTGTGTGGGCACCGACGCGTGCGTGACCAGGGCGGCGTCGAGCGCGGCGCCGTCGCTCGAAACGAGGTCGGATGCATCGATCACCCAGCCGCCGTCGGGGAGGTTAACGAGCACGCGCGACGCGTTCGCCGCACCCACGAGTACCAGCCGGACCTCGTCATCGCTGCGGGTGGCCGACGCGGCGCCAACCACACCGAATAGGTCGTGAGCGTCGGGATCGAACGCATCGCCCAACATCGCCGCGGCGACGAGACTTCCGAGCGCCGGCGTCACCGCGCGCACATATCCCTGTGCGCGGAACAACGCGGCGAACATCTCGCGCCAGGCCGGATCTTGGATCGCCGGCTTGGGCGTCCACTCGAGCTCGTGCAGTGCATCGGCGCCAGATGTGGCGTGTGCGAGCACGCCGCACGCCACCGTGAACATCTCGCTGCGCGGCCGTGGTTTCGGAGCGTTCGGGAGGCCGAGCACGAGCCTCGCGACGGTGGTCAACTGCATTTGCCGCGTGCCACCGTAGATGGAGACCGCGCGTGAGAACAGGTAGTCCTCCTGCCAGGCCGCCACGTCGGCAATCGTCGGGTCGCCGAGCGTCAGGCCCGGGCCGAGAACCCGGTGCGCGACGTCATAGAGCCGTTGCTCGGCATTGGTCAACGCGAGCTTCACCGGTGCCGCGTCCGGCCCGAGGAATTGGCCCGCTGCAAGCGACCGCACCGCGTGCGCGGACGAGCAGCGCAGCGCGAACAGATCCAAGGCCACGTCGCCGAGCGCGTAGTCGGCCGAACTGCTCGCCGCGTGACACAACTCGCCGAACGCGGATTGCAGTCGCACCTGGCGCAGCCACGCGAATGCGGAGCGTTCGCACGAGAGCACGTCCATCGCGAACTGCCAGCCACTGCCCTCGACGCCGATGCGATGCGATGCGTCGACCCACACGTCGTCGAAGGTCACCTCGGCGAGTTCGTCGATGCCGTTCGCTTGTCGAATGGGATGGACCGCCACGCCTGACGCGTCGAGATCAACGAAGAACGCGGTGAGCCCACGGTGGCGCTCGGCCCGCGTACCCGTTCGTGCCAAAACAACGCAACGCCGGGCGTACACGGCCCAACTCGTCCAGATCTTTCGACCCGTGATGCGATACCCGTCGCCATCGGCGACCGCGCGTGTGCTGAGGTCGGCCATGTCGGATCCGGCATCGGGCTCGGAGAAGCCTTGTGACCACAACTCGGTGCCGTCGAGCAGGAGCCGGAACGCCGCCGCGAACGATGCCGTGTCCCAATGGACCAGCAATGCAGGCGCGAGAATTTCGAGGTGCTCGTACGCGCTTCGCGACGGATGACCGGCCGCGGCCAGCTCCTCGTAAAGCACCGCACGATGGCGGGCGTCGCCCCCCAGCCCACCGATCGCCTCCGGCCACCCGTACCGCGCCCAGCCGTGCTCGTAGAGCAGCCGCTGTAGAGGCTGCAGCACGTTTAGCCGGTCTTTGAACGACGCGCCGGCCGAGGCAGGCGCCGGAAGCTCGCCGGCATGGACGACGAGCCACTCGCGCAGGTGGGACCGGTAGGCGGCCAAGTCGCGCACGAGCCGCTCGGCGAACGAATCCCGCTCGCCATGCTCGTCCGCACCTCGCACGCCCATGCAAAACTCCTCAGCAGGAACCCGTCGCCGGAGTCCCACAATAGTCAACATCGATGTCAATTTGATATTCAACGCAGGATGATCTCGGCGTCAGGGATCGACGATCACAACCTTGCGTTCGACGAACCGCCATCGATCACTGTCGCGACGAAGCGTGTCGTGGTATCGGCCGACGAACTTGATGAACCACGCGCCGTCGGCGCGACCGAGGAACACGAAGTCGGTGACCGCGTGCGCATTCGTTTCGTCGTCGAAGTCGACGACGGAGTACCCGCAGCTGTGACGCCCTCGCCGCTCGGGCACCTGCGACACCTCCAGAAACGCGATCAGCGCCGCGCCGCCGAGGTGGCGATCGGGCCCGTAGGCGAACACGCCGTCGGCGACGAACAACGCAGCAACATCGGAGAATCGGCCGTCGTCGACGCGTCGGCAGTACTCGGCCATAAGCCGCTGCACGGCAAGTTCATCGACTGGACCGAGGTCCTGCTGGCCCTGATCACCCATCACTCTCCTTCGTTGCACCCGGCCGTGACCCTGCCTGGGACGGTGTTTCACCCAGGCAGGGCCGCGCTCAAGACGGGCGTTGAATGTCAGTCCGCGATCGGATCGTCGAACGCCACGGTAAAGGTCGTCGTCTGACCCTTTTCGTCTAGCGCGGACACGAGGATCCCGGGGACGCACACTGCAGCGTTGTCGGGTTCGGCCTTGCCGTTGCAGCGGAAGTGCAACCCGCCCGAACCGGGGAGCTCCTGCCACTTCAGGGCCTTCATGGTCGAGATGATCGTCGTCGGCGAGACGGTGCCGGTCATCGATCCGAGGCCGAGGTTCATCGTCGAGAACGAGATGAACACCGACGCACCGATTCCCCGCGAGAGGTCGATTGACTTGCCGTAGGCCTTCATCACGGTCTCATACAGCTGCACCGACGGGTTCGCGGCGTCGCCGGTGGGCGTGCCTGAGGAGATCCGCATGCCCTTGAGATAGTCGCCGGGCACCGCCTTGCGGGTCGCGTCCGACATGCACGCCGAGGACGTGGCGATCGTTCCCTTGAAGCCGACAGTGCGCAGACCGTTGAAGGCGGCGATGCAGAACGAATCGTTGCCCAGCACGAAGATCACGCCCGGGTCACCGCCGCTCACGATCTTCTGCATCTGTGGGGTCATGTCGGCGGTGCCCAACGCGACGGGAACGATGTCCTGGTCGAGGCCGTATTTCGACTTCAGGGTTGATGCGGCGTTCTTGAAGATGTCGGTGGCCGCCGGTACGTCGATGACCACGGCGGTGAGCTTCTTGGCCTTGACGTCCTTGGCCGCTTGCACCGCCACGGCAGTGATGCCCGCGAGGGGCGACGCGAGTGCGAAGGTGCTATCGGGGTCCTTGGTGAGCTTGCCCGAGGCCGCGGTGGTGATCACGGGGATCTTCGAATCGTGCAGCGGCTGCCACTGGTTGTTCACCACACCCGACGAGGCGAGGATGGCGACCACGACGTTCTGGCGAATGAGCTCGTTTGCGCAATCCCCGGCCTTGCCCGCATCACCACCGTCGGTGCACGTGACGAGCTTGATCGGGCGTCCGCCGATGCCGCCCTTGCGTTCGTTGATCCACTTCACGCTCGCCTCGGCGACGTCGACTTCTATCTGACTGTCGAGCTGGGGCGTCTTGCCCGCAGAGATGAACCCGACGAGTACTGGGTCACCGGTGGCCGGCTTGACCGTGCCGAAGAGGTCGGTGACGCTCCTCGTCGTGCTGGTCGCCGCGGTCGTGGTCGTAGCAGCGCCCGATGCGCCAGTCGACGCTGCGGCCGTTGTCGTTGCCGCAGTCGCGGCTGTTGTCGTCGACGTACTCGCTTTCGTCGAGCTATCCCCGCACGCGGCAGCGAGCGTGGCTACCAATGTCACCGCGATCAGCGGCTTCCAACGAGACCTCATGAATTGCCCTCCTACATGGTTGTTACAAAGAAACGTGCGCAGCCGCGCCATCGCGTGCAGCCGAGAATGAATCGCCGTCGCCGTCGCCGTCGCCGTCGCTGACGGTTGCGTCGGTTTCGACCGCCGAGGTACCGAAGTACGCGGCCTCGAGACGATCGTGATCGGAACGCAACTCGCGTGCTTCACCGCGGAGAACGATGGCACCACGGTTCAGCACGGCCGCCGTATCTGCGACCTCGAGCGCGAGGTTGACGTGCTGCTCGACGAGCACAACCGCGCAGCCGGTGTCGTTCGCGATGCGGCGTACGAGCGAGAACAAGCCTTCGACCACAAGCGGTGCGAGGCCCATACTCATCTCGTCGATGAGGAGCACTTTGGGCTCCTGGATCAACGCACGGGCCATGGCGAGCATTTGCTGCTCACCGCCCGACAATGCGCCGGCGCGAAGTGTCCACCGGCCTTCGAGCGCGGGAAACGCGTCGAGCATGTCGCGTGGCACAGGGCCGCCTTTGCGTTGCGCGACTTTCAAGTTCTCTTCGACGGTGAGCGTGGTGAAGAGACTGCGGTTGTCGGGAACGAGTACCAGCCCGGCCTTGGTCGCCGACGCAGGGCTGCCCTTCAAGGGACGGCCATCGATGGTGACCGTGCCGTCCTGTAGCGGCAACAATCCCGCGAGCGAAAGCAGCAGCGTGGTCTTTCCCGCGCCGTTCGGCCCGAGCAGCGCGGCGATCGTGCCCGCCTCAACCGCAAGGTCGACATCGCGAAACACCGTGGTGGCGCCATGGCCACCGGTCAGCCCGTGGCAATCGATGCGCGACGTCATGCGCTCACCGGTGCTTCTTCGTGGAGCGAGCCCAGGTATGCCGCGGCAACCGCTGGGTCGGTGCGGATGACGTCGGGCGTGCCTTCGGCAATTACCGTGCCGAAATCCAACACGTAGATGTAGTCACAGGTACTGAGCACCAACGCGACGTCGTGATCCACGAGCAGGATGCCGGGCCCAAGTTCACAAATGCGGCGTATCTGCTTGCCCAGCCACACGCTCTCGGTGGTGTCGAGCCCGGCTGCGGGTTCGTCGAGCAAGACGACTTTTGGGTCTGATACGCACGCACGGGCGATCGACACGAGTTGGCGTTGGCCCTGACTCAAGTCGCCCGCGTGGTGCTCAC
>JAYUFA010000157.1:0-6146 GCA_043738925.1 Actinomycetota bacterium | reverse complement strand
TAGTCTCGATCCGTGCCTGACCTGAACGACCTGTGCCACGACCTCGCCGAGGAGCAGGCGTCGCTCGACGGGTTGCTGGAACCGCTCGATGCGCAGGGGTGGTCTCGCGCAACGCCCGCGTCCGGATGGACGCTGCGCGATCAGGTCGCGCATCTCTACTTCGGCGACAACCGCGCCCGACTCACGGCGGCCGACCCGGCCGCGTTCAAGGCGCTACGCGACCACGAGTACGCCGACAAGGAACAATTCGCCCTGGCGATGGTGAGCCCCGAACTCGGCCGCGATGGCATCGCCGTCTACGAGGCGTGGTTGCGTGAGCGCACCGCGCTGATCGAGACGTATCGGCACGTTGATCCGAAGGTCCGCGTCGAGTGGTATGGCCCGCCCATGAGCCCGGCGTCGAAGATCAGCGCCCGCATCATGGAAACGTGGGCGCATGGTCAAGATATTGCCGACACGCTCGCTGCCACACGCACCCCCACAGCTCGGCTGCGTCACGTGGCGCACATCGGCGTGGGCGCCCGTCGATTCAGCTACGTCGCGAACGGGCAGCCGATCGACGACACACCGGTGTACGTCGAGCTTGTCGCGCCGAGCGGTGATCATTGGACATGGGGTGACCCCGCTGCCGCCGACGCGAATGCGGTGCGGGGCGCGGCGCTCGATTTCTGCCTCGTCACCACCCAACGTCGCCACATCGCCGACGCCGCTCTCGACGTGCGCGGTGAGGCCGCCCTAGCCTGGATGTCGATCGCGCAGGCGTTCGCAGGGCCGCCGGGCGCGGGCCGCGCGCCCGGGCAATTCCCCATCGCAGACCACACGCGGGAGCACCGCCGATGACCGTCACGAGCATTGATATTTACGATCCCGATCGCTACGTGGATGGTGTGCCGCACGATGTGTTCGATGCACTACGCGCCAAGAGCCCGGTGTACTACCAGGAGATGCCGGGTGAGCCCGGGTACTGGGCCGTGCTCAATCACGCCGATGTCGTCTACGTGGCCAAGCATCCCAACCTGTTCTCTGCCAGCGAGGGCGGTGTCGTACTCGAGAACCTCGATGCGCCGAACCTCGCGATGATGCGCGACATGTTGCTGGCTATGGACCCGCCGCGGCATCTTGACTATCGCCGCCCGTTGCTGCCGAGCTTCAAGGCGCGCGTGATCGGTGGACTCGAAGGTCGCATCCGCACGATCTGTGGCGAGATCTTCGCCCGCGTACCAGCGGACGGCAATGTCGAGTTCGTGCATGACGTCACGTCGAGCCTGCCGTCGCAGGTCATCGGCGAGCTGATGGGTTTGCCCCGCGACGACTGGTCGAAGATCCATCGCTGGGCCGAAATCCAGACGAGCGGCCAAGATCCCGAGCTCGCGAACGATGACGACCAGGAGGGCGGCTACGCCAACAGCGCGCAATCAAGCTCGATGCGCATGGCGATATACGCGATGGAGTTGGCGGCGACGCGCCGTGTCGCGCCGCCCCAGGAGGATCTCACGACGTTGATCCTCGAGAGCGACTTCGGCGGCCACCACATGACCGACGCCGATTTCGGCAGCTTCTTCGTGCAGCTTGTCACCGCCGGCAATGACACGACCAAGACGATGCTCGCGTCCGGTCTGCGCGCGCTGCTCGATCATCCTGAGCAACTGGCCGAGCTTCGCGCCGACACAAAGCTGATTCCGCAGGCGGTGGAAGAGATCCTTCGTTGGGCGAATCCGCTGCACTACTTCCGTCGTACCGCGAGCGAGGACACCGAGCTGGGCGGCGCCTCGATCAAGGCCGGCGACAAGGTTGCGATGTACTACACCGCGGCGAATCGTGATCCTGCGGTGTTCGAGAACCCGCATGTGTTCAACATCCACCGTAGCCCCAACCCGCATTTGTCTTTCGGCATCGCTGAACACTTCTGTCTCGGTGTGCATCTCGCTCGGCTCGAAGGGCGTGTGTTCTTCGAGGAGCTGCTCGCGGCCTTCCCAGTGATCGAACGCACCGGTGAGGTCAAGCGCACCCGGTCGAACCTCAACAACGCGCTCAAGGCGCTGCCCGTTCGGCTCGTCCGTGGCTGACGCTTCGCAAGCAGCCGATGATCTGCGGGGCAAGGTCGCCGTCGTCACCGGTGGCAATGCCGGCCTCGGGCTCGCGACCGCTACAGCGTTGGCGCGCCGCGGCGCGACAACGGTGATCACCGCGCGCGATCGAGCGAAAGGTGACGCCGCACTCGCGGCGATTCGCTCGTTCACCGCGAACGACGACGTGCACTGCGTCGATCTCGATCTCGCGTCGTTGGTGTCGGTGCGCGCCTGTGCAGAAGCGGTGCTGCAACGCTGGCCGCGACTCGACCTGCTCATCAACAACGCAGGTGGCATCTTCAGTCCACGCTCGGAGACGGTCGACGGCTTCGAGACCATTTTCGGCGTGAATCACCTCGGTCCGTTCCTGTTGACGAACCTGCTAATCGATCGGCTGCGCGCCAGCGCTCCGACGCGGATCGTGCACCTGTCGTCGCTGGCCTACCACTTCCCGGTGACGGGTATTCACTTCGACGATTTGCAGAGCACGCGACGGTTCTCGAGTGCCACTGTTTACGGGCGCGCGAAGATCGCCGTGGGTTTGTTCTCCGCCGAGCTGCATCGTCGCCACCACACGCAGGGGATCTCGTCGTACGCGGTGCATCCGGGCTTCGTGCGGACGAGCTTCGCTCAAGATGGCGATATGCCAGGGTTCCTTGCCCGCGCTTCCTCGGCGATGTTCATTCGCACGCCCGAGCAGGGCGCGTCCGCCACGTTGTGGTGCGCGACCGAGCCCGGCATCGAGTCGTTGTCGGGCTCGTTTGTGCAGAACCGATGGATGGGTAACTGGGGCAAGGTCAAGCCTGTGCGCGTCAATCGCCACTTGCGCAGCGCGCGCGACGCCGAGCGCCTCTGGACCGAATCCGCCCGTCTGGTCGGGCTTTCGGTCGGGCAGTAGTTGCGAAAAGGGGTCATCGTCCTACGCCGCCGCGGCTGACGTGTTCCGGCGATCTCGGACATCAGAGCGGACGCTCGCCCGTGAGGGTGACGCGGTGCATGATGCGGCGGTGGCCGGTGTAGTCGGGCACCGCGTAGTGCTGGGTTACGCGGTTGTCCCACATCGCAACGCTGCCCGGCGCCCAGCGGAAGCGCACCTGAAAATCGGGTCGTTGTACGTGCTGCAACAAGTATGGCAGCAGTACATCGCTCTCGGCCTTTGCGATGCCGAGGATGCGCGTCGTGAAGTTGTTGTTGACGTACAGCGCGCGTCGACCGGTCACCGGATGGCGTCGCACCACGGGATGCTCCATCGGCGGCCACGACCGACGAATCGCGTCGAGGTCGGCACTCACGCTGTGCCCGCCGGCAACGGCCTTTTCGAGCGGGACGATGATGTCGTGCAGCGCGGTGAGTCCGTCGAGCATCGTCTGCAAGCGCGGTGACAAGGCATCGAACGCCGAGTACATCGACGCCCAGCAGGTGTCGCCTCCAAGTGGTGGTAGTCGCACCGCTCGCAACACCGAGCCGAGCGAGGGTTGCGCCATGAACGAGGAGTCGGAATGCCAGGAGTTCCCGCCGTCATCTTCTGGCGTGGTCTGATCGAGCACGGTCATATTGGGATGATCGGGATGGGGCTTCGCGAACGCGTGATGTTCGAACGGACCGAACCAGCCCGCGAAGCGAACGTGCTGCTCAGGAGTGAGCTCTTGTTCGCGGAAGAACAGCACGAGGTGCTCGTACAACGCCTGCTCGATGAGCGCCATCGTCGCAGCGTCATCGGCCGCGGTCGCCAAGTCGACGCCGCGTAACTCCGCGCCGATCGTCGCAGTGAACGGAACGATCTCGATCGTGGTGGTGGCCATGTGTGCTCCTCAGCCGGTGATCCGATAGGGCGTACCCCAACCGTTTGCGTGTGCGACCTGCGCGAGGGGCTTGCGCTTCGGTTTGCCGAGCTGCTCGTCGGCGTGGCCGAAGAACACAGCGCACTCCATGAAGATGTGCGGCGGGATGCCGAGGATCTTCTTGATCTCGTCATTGCGCAGAAAGAAGAACGTCGTGAACAGTGACGCAACGCCGAGGGCTCGACCCGCGAGCATCATGTTCTGACACGCCTGGAACAACGACACGCCGCGGCCACCGGGGATCACGCGAGTCTCACGTAACGTTCCATCGTCGTTCGGCGCGTACTCGCCTCTCATGCGCACACCGCGCTCGGGGTTCCAGCACACAACGACGATGAGCGGCACCGTGTCAAGGTGGGCGACCGCGTCGTGACCGGTGACGGGCCTTCCGACACCATCGATCAGCGCTTCGGGTTTCTGCGCCCGCTCGGCGTCGATGGTGCGGAAGGCATCGACCATCTCGTTCTTGATTTGCTGTCTCACTGATCGGTCGGTGACCGAGATGAACTCCCATGGCTGCGTGTTGCCCGAGCTGCATGCCATCGTGCCCGCCTGCAAGATCTGATCGATCACGCGTGGTTCGATCGGCCGATCCTCGTAAATACGCGTCGCTCGCAACGAGTAGATCGCGTCGAACACCGTCATCGGCGCTTCGCTCGGTGGCACATAGTCGCTCATGAGGTTCCCAGTCGATAGAAGCTCACGGCGTTGTCTCGCAACACCGCGCGGCGCTGCACGTCGGTCAACAGCGTTGTCTCGAGCAACTCTTTCGCGGCGCCGGGAAACGTGCCATCGGCGTGCGGATAGTCGGACGCGAACACCACGTTGTCGGGATAGCTCGCCAGCATGGCTTCGAGGCCCGGTTCGAACTCCTCGACCGACACAACGCACTGACGGCGAAAGTAATCGGACGGCTTCATCGTGAGCTTCGCGTTGGGATAGCCGAAGACCTCGAGATGCTCGTCGAGGCGATGCAGATAGTGCAACGCCCACACGGCGCCGGTCTCGAGCAGCCCCACGCGCAGCCGTGGGTGCCGTTCGAGAATGCCGAACGCGATCAACGTTGTGAGGTTCATGATCTGTTCCACGGGGAAGTGCGCGGCATGCATCGCGGTGAAGTCCGCGTCGAAACGATCACCGAAGTACGAGTACGGCACCACGCCGTTGAGCCCCGGGTGAATGGCGAGCGGCACGTCGACCTCTTCGAGGTACGACCAGAGTCGGTCATAGCCCGGGTCGTGCAACGGCGCGATGTTGTCGAATCGCTCGGGACGGCGCCAGACGCCACGAAACCCGTACTGCTCGATACAGCGTCGTGCCTCGGCGTATGCGTCATCGGGGTGCGTCATCGGCAACGTCGCGATGCCGATGAGACGCTGCGGATCGTGCGCGCAGTACGACGCCAGCCAATCGTTGACGGCACGACACAACGCGACGCCGGGCTCGCGCTCGCAAACCCCCTGGATCATCAGACCGTACGTCGGATACAACGCGGCACGCTCGAGATGGTCGATGTCCATGTCGAGCAGGCGCCCCGTCGGATCATCGGCGCCGCGAGCCACGACCGGCGTGTCGGTGACCTGTGCGGTCTGGCCCGGTGCGCCAACCGTTTCGGGCCGCGCATAGATACGGAAGCCGATGCGGTCGCCGCACACGTAGCGGAAGTGATCGTCGAATTGCACCACTCGAGGCGCGTACGACGCGAAACGGCGAGGCAGATAGTCGGCGAAGCAGGCTTGGGGTTCGACGATGTGCCCGTCGGCGTCGATCACCCAGGCGTTGGTGTCGCTCATGCGCTCGAGATTACCCGGCTGCCCAACGCCAAGCCCGAAGCGCAGGCCGACGCGTGTGTCGAACTACTACTCTGCGCCCATGGGCCAAGTCTTTCGATTCGCCGAGATCGCGTTCCATGTGCCCCCCGAGAATCCCGCCGACCTCGATCTCGACACCGCTGCGCCCGCCGACGGACCGGGTCGCAAGTTTCTCGCGCAGGGCCAAGGTGGCTTCTACTCCCAGGTTGTCCGCATTCCGCCGCATTTCGCCGGGCCCAAGCACGCGCACGATCATGCCGAGGTGTTTTTCGTACTTGAAGGACGCTGCCGCTTCAATGACGCCGAGTTGACGCAATTCGACTCGACGGTCATCGAAGCGCAAGAGCCGTATGCGTTCGCGACCGGTGCCGAGGGCGTGCAATTCCTCGTCGTACGTCAGGCTCCGGCACGCTTCGTCGCCGCCG
>JAYUFA010000156.1:0-16487 GCA_043738925.1 Actinomycetota bacterium | reverse complement strand
GTCGAACAGCGGCTCCAAAAAATAGGCCACCGAATGGCGGCGCATGTCACCCGAGACCCAGCCAATGCGCAAGCGCTGCGGCGCATTTTGATGTTGATGTTGGTGGTGTTGAATGACCAGTTGCTCGTGCAGCGCGTGCTGCTCGTCGGCCTGTGCGTGGTGGCTGTGATGCGCACCAAACAAGCGGTGTTGTGCAGCAATCGGTTCGGGCGTTTCTTCAACATAGTTCAAGCACATGAGCAGCGTCTGCCAGCCCCGGCTGTAACCCGGCGCGACCTGCAAGGCGTGGCGCAGGTGAAACAACGCGGCGGGCACGTCAAAGCGTGCAACTTGCAGGTTGGCCACGTTGTGCAGCAGCTCGGCTGTGTCGGCTGTGTCGGCTGTGTCGGCCGTAGGGTCGATTCGTTCGATCATGGCGCCGGTCGGGTGTGCACGGACACGGCGTAGTCGGCGTTGCCGTCCGCAAACGGGTCGCCGGACCATGTCGAGCACCGCTCGCGCAAGAGCAAGCCCGCGGCCGCGGCATGCCGATCGTAGGCAGCGAGGTCGAGACGACCGGGTTGCAATTGGAAACCCGCAATCAGGTGGCCACCGGGCCGAATGTGCGAGGCCACGGAGCGCACCACCGTCGCCTCGGTGCCTGGCCGGACGAAAATCATGACATTGCCGGCCAGCACGACCACGTCGAACGTTGAGCGCCCCGCGTCAGGCGCTCGCAACTCGAGGGTGGCAAGGTCTTGTTGGTGCCAGGTCAACTCGGGGGCCTTGCGAACGGCTGTGGCCAACATGTCCGCGTCAACGTCGACGCCGACTACGGCGACCCCGCGGCGAGCGAGTTCACGCGCAACGCGCCCGGTTCCGCAACCTGCGTCGAGCACCGAGCTGGGCGCGAATCGCATGACGAAAGAGGCTTCGCCGTGGGGGTCACCACCGGCGGCCGAGATCTGGTCCCAACGTCGGTCATAGGCATCGCCGCGCGGCGCCGCGGTTTGTGCCCACCGAGTGTTCGGAAACGTTGGGGAGACGTCGTCGGTGGCCATGAAGGCAAGTGTACGGATCACCCGTCGACAGGTTGGGTCACATCGTGCGAGCCATGTTCGCGAAGCGCGTGTAGTGCGGAAGGAACGCAAGACGCACGACACCAGTCGGGCCGGCGCGGTGCTTCGCGATGATCACCTCGGCGGTGCCGAGGTCATTCGTGTCCGGGTGGTACACCTCGTCGCGGTACAGGAACATCACGACGTCGGCGTCTTGTTCGATGGAGCCAGACTCGCGTAAGTCGGCCAGCATGGGCCGCTTGTCGGCACGTGACTCGAGGGTACGCGAGAGCTGGGACAACGCCACAACCGGCACCTCGAGCTCGCGGGCGAGGATCTTCAGACCGCGGCTGATCTCGGATACCTCGACCTGGCGGTTCTCGGCCGACGAGCGACCGGTCATCAGCTGAAGGTAGTCGACGATGATCAATCCCAAATCGCCGACGCGGCTCTTCATGCGTCGCGCTTTGGCACGAATCTCCATCACCGTGGTGTTGGGGTTGTCGTCGATCCACAATGGCGCTTCACCGAGGCGACCGACGCCGTGGCTGATCTTCTTCCAGTCGGCTTCGGTGAGCTTGCCGTCGCGAAGGTTCTTGGCGTCGACGCGCGACTCCGAGCACAAGAGGCGCTGGCTGAGTTCGAGCTGGCTCATTTCCAACGAGAAGATCATGACGGGCCGTTGTCCCTCGATCGCGGCGTGCGCGGCGAGGCCAAGCGCAAAGCTGGTCTTGCCCATGGCGGGACGGGAGCCGACGACGATGAGAGCGCTTGGTTGCAGACCGGAAAGCATCTCGTCGAGATCGTTGTAACCCGAAGGTGTGCCGGTGATGGTCTCGCCTCGTTCGTAGAGCTGCTCGAGACGATCGAGGTTGAGTTCGAGGAGCTCGCGGATCGGTGCGATGGTGTCTGCGACTCGACCCTGGCCCACGTTGAACATCAGCGTCTCGGCGGAGTCGACGGCCTTGACGACGTCATCGGGGCGCGAGTAGCCGATCTCCGCGATCTCGTGAGCGACACCGATGAGGCGACGCAAGGTTGAACACTCCTGGACGATGCGTGCGTACTTCGCGGCGCTTGAGATGGCCGGGGTGGTCGCTTGCAGCTCGACCAGGAGACCGGGGCCGCCGATCACGTCGAGAACGCCGGCACGTCGGAGCTCCTCCGCCACCGTGACGGGATCGGCGGGCTCCCCGGCGCCGTAGAGCGACAAGATGGCGTCGTAGACATGGGCGTGGGCCGGCTTGTAGAACTGATCGGTCCCGACGATCTCGATGGCGTCGACGATGGCATCGCGCGACAGCAACATCGCGCCGAGCAAGGATGCTTCAGCCTCGAGGTTGTGCGGCGGCACTCGCCCGGTCGACGGCGACGCAGTGAGATCGATCACGACGCCATCGTTGAGATAGTCGCGGCGGGCATCGCGGGAACGAGCGCGACTCGGGGTACGGGATCGATCGGGCATTGGAGTCACACCCTTGTCGATGGCGCTTGTGGAGCTCCAGAGGACAACACCGAAATTATGGGGGAAATCCTGGGGGGCAAATCGGCCGACGTGGGGATGACCCCGGGGACAGCCCCACGTTGGCAGGAATTGGACGTGTTCGTCAGCCGGCCGCCGAGACCGACACCACGTTCACCGAGAATGGGGCGTCGACATCGCCGACCAAGTGTGCCATGACCGCAAAAGTGCCAAGATTCTTGATTGGTTCGCGCAGAGTGAGGTGACGACGGTCGATGTTGGCGCCCACCTGACGGCTGATGGCCGCCGAGATATCCGCGGTGCCCACCGATCCGAACAATTTGCCTTCCTTGCCCGACTTCGCCGCGATGGTGATGGTGACTGACTTCAACCGATCGGCGAGCTGGATCGCATCAGCCCGATCGGCAGCTGCACGCAGCGCACGCGAGCGACGCATGAACTCGGCTTGGGCCTCGACGCCGGGAGTGGCGGCGAGGGCCTTGCCCTTGGGCAGCAAGAAGTTGCGGGCATAGCCATCGGCGACCACGGCGATGTCGCCGCGCTTGCCAAGACCATCGACGTCGGTTCGCAAGACGATCTTCATGCGTTGACCTCCACCGTGGTCTCGGGACGTGCGGCTTCGACCTCAGTTGCGGGTGCGGTTGCGGGTGCAGGTGCAGCGGAACGATCGGGCCGGTCGCCGCGTGGACCGCGATCACCGCGGTCACCGCGGTCACCGCGATCACCGCGATCACCGCGATCACCGCGTTGACCGCGCTGAGTCGTGACACGACTGGTGTAGGGCAGCAACGCCATCTCGCGAGCGTTCTTGATCGCGCGTGAGATCTCACGTTGTTGCTGATCGTTGTTGCCCGTGACACGACGGGCGCGGATCTTTGCCCGATCGGACATGAACCGGCGCAGCAGATTCACGTCCTTGTAGTCGACGTACTCCACGGCCTCGGTGTTGAGGATGGAGACCTTCTTCTTGCTTCGGCGGGCGTTGTCCTTGTTCTTTGCGCGCTTGGCGGCGACCTTGGCCATCAGAACGGCTCCTCGTCGGTGTTGTACATGGGTTCGTTCGGGACGCCGCGGTCGGCATTGCCGCCACCCCGATTTGATGCGGACGCGCCACCACCGGCGGCGTCACCCTTGAAGTCGTTGCGGGTCAACTCGGCGGTGGCCCACTTGAGGCTGGGAGCGACGTCGTCGGCGATGATCTCGACCTTCGAGCGGCGCTCTTTGTCGTTGGTCTCCCAGGAGCGCTGTTCGAGGCGGCCGTACACGACGACGCGCGCGCCCTTGCTCAGTGACTCGGCGACGTTCTCAGCCAGCTGGCGCCAGCAGGTGACGTCAAAAAACGACACCTGCTCTTCGGTCTCGCCGCGAGCGTTTTGGCTCTTGCGATTCCACGCAAGGCCGAACGTCGCAACGGCGGCTCCGCTCGGGGTAAAGCGAAGTTCGGGATCGCGGGTGACGTTACCCACGACGGTGACGGTGTTGTCAAAGGCCATCGGATGCTCCGATCAGTTCACCCGGCAACAGCCGGGGTTGCGCTTTCGCCGAGCAGACCGCGCTTGGCGACCTCTTTCTCGGGCAGGCGAAGGATCTTGTGGCGGACGATATTGTCCGCGAGGCGCAACACTCGATCAAGGCTGTCGAGGTTGGTTGCGGTCGTGACGATCTGGAGCACGACGTAGATGCCTTCGTGCTTCTTGTTGATCTCGTACGCGAACCGGCGGCGGCCCCACGTGTCGGAGGTAGCGACGGTGCCGCCCTCGGCACCGACGAGCTCGCCGACACGGGCGAGTACTTGGCGAACGCCGGCGTCGTCGACGTCGGCCTCGAGGATGATCATGACTTCGTAAGCCCGCATGCGAGCGTGAAACCTCCCTGTGGATCCGGCGTGGCCGGAGCCCCGATTTGGGGCAGGGTCTGCAATTGACCTGCGAAGCGTAGACGAGCTTCGGCGTGTTTCCACGAGGTGCTGAGCATGGCCCCATTGTCGTCGGGGGGTGTGACAGTGCGTTTGGGTGCACAGGGCGAGGACGGAACGTGTCAGCTTCCGCGACGCCCTGTAGGGTGTCTCGTCGGCATCGTGGGCGACTCGTCCGGTGCTTCGTCCTCACGAGCGTCGGCGTCCTTGCTCGCTCCTCAACGCAACCATCGGCTGGTCAACGTGCCCGCAACGATCGTCGTCGGCACCCAATGGGGCGACGAAGGCAAAGGAAAGCTCACCGACACCATCGCCAAAGAGATGACGATGGTGGTCCGCTACCAGGGTGGCCACAACGCTGGTCACACGCTGGTTGTCAACGGCGAGCAGTTCAAGCTGCAGCTTGTGCCGAGCGGCATTTTGTACGACCACATCACGCCGGTCATCGGTAACGGCGTGGTCGTCGATCCGCGGGTTCTGCTGACCGAGATCGCCGCGCTCACGGCGAAGGGGGTTGACTGCAGCCGACTCAAGCTGTCGGGGAACGCGCATCTCATCCTTCCCTACCACCAGCAGCTCGACGCTCTACACGAGCGCTATCTCGGTAAAAACAGCCTCGGCACGACACGCCGTGGCATTGGGCCCGCGTACGCCGATCGCGCCTTGCGTGTCGGGATACGGGTGCAGGATCTGCTCGATCACAAAATCTTTCGCGAGAAACTCGACGTCGTGCTGCACACCGTCAACCCAACCCTGGCCAAGGTGTACAACCGCCTGCCGATCGATGCCGACGCAGTGCGCGCCGAGTACCTCGACCTCTGCGGGCCACAGCTGGCCCCGTACATCGCCGACACCGTGGGTCTCGTGCACGAGGCGCTTGAGGCCAACGAGCAGATCCTCCTCGAGGGAGCGCAAGCCACCTTCCTCGACCTCGATCACGGCACCTATCCGTATGTCACGTCGTCGAACCCGGTCGCCGGTGGAGCCTGCACCGGCGCCGGCATCGGCCCGCGTCACGTCACCGACGTGATCGGCATAGCGAAGGCGTACGTGACCCGAGTCGGGGCCGGCCCGTTCCCCACCGAGTTGCACGATGAGATCGGCGACTACCTCGTCGACACCGGCAAGGAGTTCGGCACAAACACGGGCCGCCGTCGTCGCACCGGCTGGTTTGACGCGGTGATGATGCGCCAGGCTGTTCGCGTCAACTCCTTGTCCGAGGTCGCGATCACCAAGCTTGATGTGCTTGACGGGCTCGACACCGTCAAAGTCTGCGTGGCGTACGAGCACGAGGGCGAGCGGCTCACGTCGATGCCGTATCACCAGTCGGTGCTGCACAAGGTGCGGCCGATCTATGTCGAGTTGCCCGGTTGGCGCACCCCGATCAGCGATGCGACCGAAGCGCACCAGCTGCCACCCGAGGCGCGCGATTACCTGGCGTTTCTGCGTGAGCAGGTCGGCGTGCCCATCCGGCGGGTGGGCGTCGGTCCCGGTCGCGAGCAGTTTGTCGAGTTCGCGACCGCGTGAATGGCGCGATGAGGGTCGCGGTGGTTGGTGGGGGTGGACGCGAGCACGCCCTCGCTGCCTGCTTGGCCCGCACTGCCCAGGTCGTGGTGACTCCCGGCAACCCGGGGATGCCCTACGCGACCGCGCGGCCCATCGACGAGCTTGACGTCGACCTGGTGGTTGTCGGCCCCGAGACGCCACTTGTCGATGGGCTTGCCGACCGGTTGCGCGCACGTGGAATCGCAGTGTTCGGCCCCGGGGCCGACGGTGCCCGCCTCGAGGGGTCGAAGGCGTGGATGAAGGACGTGCTTGTGGGAGCGGGCGTTCCAACAGCCGGTCACGGCACGTTCGTCGACGTTGCTGCGGCCGAGGCGTTTCTCGACACCATGGGCGACCTGTTCGTCATCAAGACCGATGGCCTCGCGGCAGGTAAGGGTGTGCTCGTCACGACTTCTCGCGCCGAGGCCTCGGCCGCGGTGCGCGGATACTTGTCGGGGGAGCGCTTCGGTACCGCGGGTCAGCGAGTCGTGATCGAAGAAGGCCTCACTGGCCCGGAGGTGTCGCTCCTCGTGCTCTGTGACGGTGAGCGTCTCGAGCCTCTTGCCCCGGCCCAGGACTACAAACGGGTTGGTACTGGCGACGCAGGGCCGAACACCGGTGGCATGGGCGCGTACTCGCCGGTGGCCGCGGTGGACTCGGCGCTGGTCGACGCGCTCATCGAGGACATCGTTTCGCCGACCCTGCACGAGCTTCGGCGACGCGGCATCGACTACCGCGGAGTGTTGTATGCGGGGCTCATGTTGACGCCCGCAGGGCCCAAGGTGATCGAGTACAACGTGCGCTTCGGGGATCCCGAGACGCAAGTGGTGCTGCCACGGTTCTCTGGCGATCTGGCGTCGTTGCTGCACCAAGCAGCAACCGGTCGGCTCGTCGATCGCGCGCGGTTCGTCGACGATGTCGCGGTCACCGTCGTTTGCGCCGCCGAGGGTTACCCAGGCCCGATCCGCTCGGGTGATCGCATCGAAGGTCTCGACGCCGCGGCGGGGGTCGAGGGTGTGCAGATCTACGCCGCGGGGGTGAGCACGGATCGTACGGGTGCACTCGTCACCGCAGGCGGCCGCGTGCTCGATGTGACTGCGGTGGCGCCCACGATCGCCGAGGCTCGCTCTCGCGCATACGAAGCGGTCGGACGATTGACGTGGCCGGGGATGCATGCTCGTCGCGACATTGCGCTGTTTACCACTACGACCTCGGAGGTCATTCCGTGAAGGTTGCCGTCATCATGGGCTCACCGAACGACCAGGAGAAGATGGCCCCGGCTGTTGACATGCTTACGCGGTTCGGCATCGAGTCCGAGGTGCGGGTGATGTCTGCGCACCGCAATCCTGCTGCGGTCGCGGAGTTCGCGTCGGCGGCGCGTGACGAGGGTTTCGTCGCCTTCATCTGTGGCGCGGGCATGGCCGCCCACTTGGCCGGCGTGGTCGCGGCGCACACCACGTTGCCGGTGGTAGGGGTGCCGCTTTCGGGCGGAGCACTCGACGGCCTCGACGCGCTCTACGCAACCGTGCAGATGCCGCGTGGCGTGCCGGTGGCGACCGTGGCAATCAACGGTTCGATGAATGCCGCCATTCTTGTGGCGCAGATGATCGGGATCAGTGATGCCGCCGTCGCTCGGCTGTTGGCCGAGCACAAGCGGGAGATGGCCGACAGCTGAAGGCTGCCTCCTCCTACGACGTCGTCCGATCGGTCGATTGCCGATCGGTTGAATACACCGTGTCGAGCCACGACATCATGTCGTTCTCCGGGTTGCTGGTCACGGTCGGTTTCGCGGTCGGTGCCGTCTCGATCGGCGACGCAGCAGCGGCTTCTCGTTCGGCAGTTTCGCGAGCGCGTTCTTTCGAGCGGCTGCGAATGATGCGTTTGGAGATTCCGGCGGCGCCACGCACGCGCGCTCCCGACGCGGTGACAGCGCAGGTCACACACAAGGGTAGTTTTTGCCCACGGGGAAACACGAGGCACTCGCGGCAGAACTCGGATCCGCAGCGACCGCAGAGGTTCTCGCTCACGAGGAACGGGTGTCGGATGCAAACGCGTGCCATATACCGCCACATATCGGCAGCCGACCCGCCAAACTTGATGATTGCGGAAGGTGCGTGAAGTGGTGAGCGAAGTGGTGATGATTCCCAACGTGTTGGCGGAGCGATACGCGAGCGCGCCCATGGTCGAGCTCTGGTCGCCGCGTGAGAAGGTTGTGCTCGAACGCCGCCTGTGGATCGCGGTACTCCGCGCGCAGAGCGCTGCCGGTGTTGCCGTGCCCGACAACGTGGTAGCGGCGTATGAGGCCGTCGTGGACCAGGTCGACCTCGCATCGATCGCGGCTCGTGAGCGCGTGACGCGCCACGACGTCAAAGCACGCATAGACGAGTTCTGTGCGCTCGCCGGCTACGAACACATCCACAAGGGCCTCACGTCGCGCGATCTCACCGAGAACGTCGAGCAACTCCAGATCCGTGCCGGTCTCGTCCTCGTGCGTGATCGGATGGTCGCAGCGTTGGCCGCGATCGCAAGGCGGGCGAGCGAGTACGACGACCTCGCGATCGTGGGCCGCAGCCACAACGTCGCCGCGCAGACCACCACCTTGGGCAAACGCCTCGCCACCGTTGGCGACGAGCTGCTGGAATCGTTCGAGCGCGTCGAGCACCTCATCGACCACTACCCGCTTCGCGGACTGAAGGGGCCGGTCGGTACGCAGCAGGACCAGCTCGATCTGCTCGACGGCGACACCGGTCGTCTTGGCGCAATCGAAGACGCCGTGGCCGAGCACCTGGGGTTTCGCCGCGTGCTCAACAGCGTCGGGCAGGTGTATCCGCGTTCGCTCGACTTCGACGTGGTCGCGGCCCTTGTCTTCGCGAGCGCGGCACCGGCGAACTTCGCGACCACGATGCGCCTCATGGCCGGTCACGATCTGGTCACCGAGGGGTTCGCCGCCGGCCAGGTCGGTTCGTCGGCCATGCCCCACAAGATGAACACCCGCAGTTGTGAACGCATCAACGGTCTCGCGGTGGTGCTGCGCGGCTATCTCACGATGTGCAACGCGCTCGTGGGTGAGCAATGGAACGAGGGTGACGTCAGCTGCTCGGTGGTTCGCCGTGTGGCGCTACCCGATGCCTTCTTCGCCATCGATGGTTTGTACGAGACGTTCCTCACCGTGCTCGCGGACATGGGCGCCTACCCCGCGGTGATCGCGCGCGAACTCGACCGGTACTTGCCGTTCCTTGCGACGACGAAGATGTTGATGGCGGCGGTGCGCCAGGGCATCGGGCGTGAGCTCGCCCACGAGGTCATCAAGGAACACGCCGTTGCCGCGGCTTTGCACCTGCGTGAGTCGGTAGCAGCCGACAACGATCTCGTCGATCGCATTGTCGGCGACCCACGTCTTCGGCTCGACCCGAGCGCGCTCGTCAACGTGCTGGCCGAGCCCATCGCGTTTACCGGCGCCGCGCGCTCGCAGGTGGCTACCTTCGTGGCGCGTGTCGAGTCGATTGCCGCCCGCCACCCGGTCGCGTCGCGGTACGTTCCCGAAGCGATCCTGTAAGGACTCCCCATGCACGTGTCACTGCCGAAGCTGTATTCGGGCAAGGTTCGCGATGTCTACGACGCAGGTCACGATCGGCTGCTACTCGTCGCGTCCGACCGGCTTTCGGCCTTCGATGTGGTGATGCAGGAGCCCGTGCCCGACAAGGGCCGTGTCCTCACGGCGATGTCGGTTTTCTGGTTTGCTCGGTTTGGCGACATTGCGCCGAACCACCTGATCTCGGCCGCGATCGCCGATTTTCCAGCGGGCGCCGACGATGCTGACCTGGCCGGCCGTTCGATGTTGTGCCGCCGCGCCGAGATGCTGCCGATCGAGTGCATCGTGCGCGGCTACCTCTCCGGCTCGGCGTGGAAGGAATATCAGCGGTCGGGCACGATGCACGGCACGACGCTCCCTGCGGGGCTGCGTGAGTCCGACAAGCTGCCCGAAGCAGTGTTCACGCCGTCGACCAAGGCCGCTTCGGGCCACGACATGAACATCTCGTTCGCCGAAGCAGCCGATCTCGTCGGAAGCGAGGTTGCCGAGCGCGCTCGTGACATCTCGTTGGGGCTGTATCGGCGCGGCGCTGACTGGGCGGCCGAGCGCGGCATCATCATCGCCGACACAAAGTTCGAACTCGGCTTCATCGATGGCGAGCTGGCGTTGGCTGACGAGGTACTCACCCCTGACTCGTCACGGTTTTGGGCGGCAGATCAGTGGGTGCCGGGCGCCACGCCGCCGTCGTTCGACAAGCAACCGGTTCGCGACGCGCTCGAGAGCACACTCGTCAACGGCGCGCCTTGGGACAAGACGCCCCCGCCACCACCGCTTGCCCCTGAGGTCATTCGCGCGTCGCGGGCGCGCTACATCGAAGCCTATGAGCGCATCACCGGTGAGAGTTTCGCGGACTGGCCGGGGGTCTCCTGACCGCTGTGGCAGAGTGAGCGGATGCGTTACTCGGTGTTCGTCGAAGTCCATTTGCGCTCCGGGGTCGCCGACCCCCAGGGCTCCACGGTCGAGCGGTCGCTCCCCGCGCTCGGCTTCACCGGCGTCAGCGACGTACGTGTCGGTAAGGCGCTGCGGTTCACCGTTGAGGCAGCCGACGCGCCCGGGGCTCACGCTGCGGTACAGGACATGTGCGATCGCTTCCTCACGAATCCCGTGATCGAGGACGCGGTGATCACGGTTTCCGAACGGGCATTGGCGTGAGTCCCCGCGTGGGCGTCGTCGTGTTCCCCGGGTCGAATTGTGAGCATGACGTCGTCGAGGCGGTGACGGCGGTGGGCGGAGTCGGAACCCTCGTCTGGCACGGTGACACGACATTGGGTGACGTTGATGCGATCGTGTTACCGGGTGGATTCGCACACGGCGATTACCTTCGGCCGGGGGCCATTGCCCGGTTTTCTCCGGTGATGGCTGCCTTAGCGACCTTTGCACGCGAGGGTGGCCCGGTGATCGGTATCTGCAATGGGTTTCAAGTGCTGACGGAAGCTGGGCTATTGCCAGGTGCACTGCAGAAGAACGCGAGGCTGAAATTTCTCTGTCAATCCGCAGTTGTTCGCGTGGAGACGACGCATTCCGCGCTGACCAATCAACTCGATCGCGGGCAGTACCTCACGATTCCCATCAACCATTTCGAGGGAAACTACACCTGCGATGCTCAGACGATGGCGCAGTTGCGAGACGACGATCGCGTGGTGTTCACCTATGTCGACAATCCCAATGGGTCGATGGGCAACATTGCCGGGATCTGCAATGAGGAACGCAACGTTGTTGGGTTGATGCCCCACCCGGAGCGAGCAAGTCACCCGCTGCTGGGTGGGACCGATGGCGCCGGCATCTTACGGTCACTGCTGGTCGCGGCCGGCGCGCGCGTTACGACGAGCGGGTGATGCCCGCCTGCTTGAGGACGGTCGGCGACACGCCGACAGCCCGCCATGCGGCGTACGAGATGCCCTTACGCTCGCTGTAGGACTTGGCCGCCGAGATGAACTCGGACTCGAGAGCCGAGAGATCGACTTTCGCTCCCATCGTCTCGACTTCTGCTTTCAGATCGAGTTGTTCCTGGACGAGTTGGACACGCTTGAGTGGATCGGCTGATTTCATTTCGCCGTCGATAGCGGTCAATCGGCGCTTGATCGACTCGGCCGTGCGCTTGCGACCACGCTTGGGGCGATGGCTCTCGAGAGCGTCAAGGTACACGCGTATGGATCGGCCTTGATTCCGACCTTCGGCGAGCGCTGCTTTGTGCTCGGTTGACATGTTTCGAACTTTGCTCCGTGGGCTCATATGACGATCAAGCCTAGAGGATGCGTCGATAGGCGAAGCCGACATCGAGCGTGAGATGCCTCGTTGGGCTCACGGGTGGACGTGGCTACCAACTAGTTTCAACCGCATGAGCGAACCCCTCCACCGCGCACTCGGGCTCACCGATGACGAGGCGGCGTCCATCGAGACGATCTTGCAACGGTCGCCCAACCACCTCGAGCTCGCCATGTATGCGGTCATGTGGTCCGAGCACTGTTCGTACAAATCGAGCCGCATCCATCTCCGCCGATTGCCCACCGAAGCACCGTGGGTGCTCGTTGGCCCCGGAGAGAACGCCGGCGTTGTCGACGTGGGTGACGGCATCGCTGCCGCGATCCGCATCGAAAGCCACAATCACCCGTCGGCGATCGAGCCCTATCAAGGCGCGGCTACTGGGGTCGGTGGGATCCTGCGCGACATCTTCACGATGGGAGCGCGACCGATCGCGCTCATGGATCCGCTGCGCTTCGGTCCCCTTGACGACCCCCGCAGCCGTTGGATCGCCGAGGGTGTGGTGTCGGGCATTTCTGGCTACGGCAACGCCGTTGGCGTGCCCACCGTTGGGGGCGAAACGGTGTTCGACGCGACCTACAAGGGCAACCCGCTGGTGAATGTGCTGTGTCTCGGCGTGTTGCCGACCGATCGCCTCGTGCTCGGCCAGGCCAGCGGCGTCGGCAACCTCGCGGTGTTACTCGGCTCCGCGACGGGGCGCGACGGCATCGGCGGGGTCAGCGTGCTCGCCTCGGCCGGGTTCTCCGACGATGCCACCGAACTTGCGAAGCGGCCGAGTGTGCAGGTGGGCGATCCCTTCGAGGAGAAGCGGCTCATCGAAGCGTGTCTCCAGCTGCTCGATGAGCATCTCGTCATCGGCATCCAGGATCTCGGTGGAGCTGGCTTGGCCTGCGCGACGAGCGAGACAGCATCGCGCGGCGGCGTCGGCATGGACGTCGACGTGACCGCGGTGGCGCGGCGCGAACCCGGCATGGAACCGTACGAGGTGATGACGAGCGAGTCGCAGGAGCGCATGCTCGCCATCGTCGAACCAGCGACCCTCGATCGCGTACTGGAGATCTGCGCCCGGTGGGAAGTGCGCGGCTCGGTCATTGGCGTGGTCACCGAGGGCGGTCGTTTGCGCATCCGCGACGGCCGCGACGGCCCGGTTCTGGCCGACGTGCCCGCGTCGTCGTTGCACGATGCGGCACCGCTGTATGACCGCCCGCGGCGGGCACCGAACAACGTGGCTACGGCGCCGCTGCCCGCGCCGACCGACTGTGGAAGCGATCTTGTCGCGATGCTGACCGACACGTCGTGGGTGTGGTCGCAGTACGACCACCAGCTCTTTCTCAACACGGTGGAAGGGCCCGGTGGCGACGCGACGGTCCTTCGGCTCAAGCATCCAGTCACCGGTAACGACACCGGTCGCGGCCTGGCTTTGACCGTCGACGGCAACCACCGGTGGTGCGCCGTCGATCCTCGGCGCGGCACAGCGCTCACGGTGGCCGAATCGCTCTTGAACCTCGCTTGTGTCGGCGCACGCCCGCTCGCGCTCGTGAACTGTCTCAACTTCGGCAATCCCGAGAACCCCGAGGTGATGTGGCAGCTGTCCGAGTCCATCGACGGCATGGCCGACGCGTGTCGCGCGTTCGGCATTCCCGTCGTCGGGGGCAACGTCAGCCTGTACAACGAATCGGGGGGCGTCAGTATCGACCCCACGCCGGTTGTCGGCCTGCTCGGTGTGGTTGATGCCCTTACGGCGCGGCCTCCTGGACCGGTACTCACCGAAGGCCATCGACTACTGCTCCTCGGCCCCGAGACCGCCAACCTTGCCGGTTCGCGTTGGGCCGCCGAGCGAGGCGCCCGTGGTGGCACACTCGACGCGATTGCCTACGAGGTGCACGGTGCCGTTGCCGATCTCACGCGAGCGCTGATCACCGGCGAATTGGTCTCAGGCGTGCACGACGTTTCGAGCGGTGGGCTCGGCGTGACCCTTGCAGAGATGGCGGTTCGATCCGGTGTGGGGTTCTCCGTTGCTCGTATCGCTGACCACGCAGCGCTGTTCGGCGAGGGGCCCTCGCGGGTCGTGGTCGCGGTCACGCCCGAGCGTTTGGCCAACGTGGTTGCGATGGCTGAGCACGCCGGCGTGTCGGTGGTTCGGTTGGGCTTGGCGACTGGGGATCGGCTCGTGGTGAAAGGCCTGCTCGATGTCGATCTCGACGATGCCACACGAGCCTGGCGCGATCGATTGCCCGCCGCCCTCGGCTCGGGGTCGGTGCATTGAGGTTTCATCCGATCTGTTCGGGCCGTGACGTGTTCGAGCTTCCCCGCGTCGGTCGTAGGATGACGCAGTGATCGAACACGCTTCCCCCGGGATCGATCTCGTCGACGACTCCCCCAAAGAGGCGTGCGGGGTGTTCGGCGTCTACGCGCCTGGAGCGCCTGTCGCCCACCTCACCTACCTCGGCCTCTACGCGTTGCAGCACCGTGGCCAGGAATCGGCGGGCATGGCGGTCAGCGACGGTCATCTTGTCACGGTCGTCAAGGACATGGGCTTGGTGTCGACGGTGTTCGACGAGCGGGTGCTGGCGGCCTTGCCTGGCGGTCACGCGATCGGCCATGTCCGCTATTCCACGACCGGGTCGAGCGTGTGGAACAACTCGCAGCCGGTGTATCGAGGCGCGGCGGCGGCTGAGTTCGCGCTTGGCCACAATGGCAATCTGGTCAACACCGCGGAGTTGGCCGACAAGCTCGGCATGTTGCCCGGCACCATCGGCAGCGACAGCGATGTGGTGGCCGAGATGCTGGCCCGCGAGATCGGCCATCGTGCCGCCGAGCCGGTTGAGCTCGGTGACCCGGCTCATCTCGAACGAGCGTTGCTGACCGTGCTGCCCAAGTTGCGGGGAGCGTTCTCGCTCGTGCTGCTGGATCAACACCGCGTGATCGGCGTGCGCGATCCCAACGGCTTCCGACCACTGTGCCTCGGCCGTCTCCCCAACGGCTGGGTGCTCGCGTCCGAGTCGCCAGCGCTCGACGTGCTCGGCGCCCACCTGGTGCGTGAGCTCGAACCGGGCGAGATGGTCGTCATCGACGACACCGGCTGGCGATCGGTGCGGCCATTCGGTGTCGAAGCGGTCGAGCCGAAACTGTGTCTGTTCGAGTTCGTCTACTTCGCTCGGCCCGACGCTCGGCTGTACGGCCAGATCGTGCACGAGGCACGCGTGCGTATGGGTGAGCAACTCGCCGAGCAGGCCCCGGCCGAAGCCGATCTTGTCATGGGGGTGCCCGAATCGGGGATACCCGCGGCGGAAGGGTTCGCACGTCGTAGCGGCATCCCGTACGGCCAGGGTCTGGTCAAGAACCGCTACATCGGTCGCACGTTCATCGCGCCGACGCCGGAGCTGCGCGCACTCGGTGTGCGCATGAAGTTGAATCCGCTACGCGACAACATCGCGGGCAAACGCCTGGTGGTGATCGACGACTCGATCGTGCGCGGTACGACCACCCGCGCCATGGTGACCATGCTGCGCGAGGCCGGGGCGGCCGAGGTGCACATGCGCGTGTCGTCACCGCCGTATCGCTGGCCTTGCTACTACGGCATGGATACCGGCACGCGCGGCGAGTTGCTGGCCGCGGACCTGACGGTTGACGAAATTCGTGACTACCTCAACGTGGACTCGCTGTCGTACCTGCACATCGATCGGCTCATCGATGCCACCGGAGCCGTCGGTGCCGGGTTCTGCGACGCGTGCCTGACCGGTGAGTACCCGGTGGGCGTTCCGGTCGAACTGCGACCTTCGTCGGAAGTGCCCGCCGTGGCGCCGGCGGCCGATCCGCTCGGCACCCCGTCGCTGTTCAGCACGCTCGCCAACGGGGACTACTGAGGTGGGCGAGACCTACGCCGGAGCCGGCGTTTCCATCGAAGCCGGCGAGGATGCGGTGCGCCGCATCAAGCCCCTGGTGCGTTCGACCTATCGACCGGAGGTCATCGGCGACATCGGCGGGTTCGGCGGGCTCTTCGACATCGCGTCGCTGGGTTACGCACACCCGGTTTTGGTGTCGAGCACCGACGGGGTAGGCACCAAGGCGCTCGTCGCTCAACAGATGGGTCGCTACGACACGATCGGGCTCGACCTCGTCGCCATGTGCGTTGACGATCTCGTGTGTCAGGGCGCGCAGCCGTTGTTCTTTCTCGACTACATCTCGATCGGTCGACTTGATCCTGTACAGGTCGAGGCGTTGGTATCGGGTATTGCGGCGGGCTGTCGGCTCGCCGGCTGCGCCCTACTTGGTGGCGAGATGGCCGAGCACCCTGGCGTGATGGAGCCCGAAGCGTTCGATCTCGTCGGTTTTGCGGTCGGTGTAGCCGAGCGTGATGCGTTGGTCACCGGGCAGAACGTGACGCCGGGTGACGTGTTGATCGGCCTGGTGTCACCGAACCTGCGCAGCAACGGGTTCTCGCTCGCCCGGCGCGTGCTGTTCGATGTCGCGGGTCGCAACGTACGCGACCCCGCATGGGAAGGCGCCGACCGCACCCTGGGCGACGAACTGCTCGACCCGTCAGTGATCTATGCACCAGCGGTGCTTGCTGCGCTGAAGGCGGCCGAGGTCCACGCCGTCGCTCATATCACCGGCGGCGGTATCCCCGGCAACGTGTCGCGCGTCCTCTCG
>JAYUFA010000155.1:0-6165 GCA_043738925.1 Actinomycetota bacterium | reverse complement strand
TGACGGCGCCGACGCCGCGGTGATGGTCGAGGTGACCGAAGCGTCCTCCGATGGTGCCACCGTGGTCATTCAGCGAACGGTCGCGCCGGGCGCGTCGGTGCGCGCCGCAGGCGAGGACGTTCGCCCCGGTCAGTTGGTGTTCTCCCACGGCGCGGTGCTGACCCCAGGACATCTCGGCGTGCTCGCCTCGCTCGGCCGCCGCGCTGCGCATGCGCACCCGAGACCACGCGTGGGCGTGTTGTCGACCGGCGACGAACTCGTGGAGGGGCCGGGGGCGCTGGCCCCGGGCCAGATCCGCGACGCGAATCGCCACACGCTGTTGGCGCTCGTCGATCAGACCGGCGCAATCAGCGTCGATTTGGGTCTCGTGCGCGACGACGAGGCCGCGATCACGGCGGCCATCGAACACGGGGTCGCGGAATGCGACGCACTCGTGACTTCCGGCGGGGTGAGCATGGGTGCGTTCGACTACGTCAAGGTGGTCCTCGATCGCATCGGCACGATGCAGTGGATGCAGGTGGCGATCAAGCCCGCCAAACCGCTGGCGTTCGGCACGGTCAACGGCATACCGGTGTTCGGACTGCCGGGCAACCCGGTGTCGTCCATGGTGAGCTTCGAGCTGTTCGCCCGTCCGGCGCTGCGCAAGATGATGGGCTTCGCCCCCCGTGCGTGGATGCGCAGCCCGATCCGGGCGGTCGCAGACGAGGCGCTGTCGCGACGCGCTGACGGCAAGATCCACTTCAACCGCGTCGTGGCCACCCTCGAGGCCGACGGCCGCTATCACGTGCGCTCGGCCGGAGGGCAAGGCAGCCATCATCTTTTCGCCATGGCCCACGCCGGCGCGCTGGCGGTCTTGCCCGACGGCAACGGTGTTCTCGCCGGCGGCAACGTCGACATCTTGTTGCTGTGAGCATCGCCGGCGGCGTCGCGTAGTCGGGTCGCCTCGCTGACCGGCGCTCGGCTCCGTGTAGTCGGGTCGCCTCGCTGACCGGCGCTCGGCTCCGTGTCAGCTCCCAAGCCAAGCCAGCACGGCGAGTACGCGTCGGTGGTCGTCGGGGGCCGTCGGTAGGTCGAGTTTGGTGAAGATCGACGAGACGTGGGTGTTCACTGTCTTTTCGTTGACGTGCAGTGTCCGACTGATCGCGGCATTCGACCGCCCTTGTGCCAACAAGGCAATCACCTCACGTTCGCGGGGGGTCAGTCGACCGAGCTGGATGGTGCGTGAGCGGCGTCCGAGCAGGTGCGCGACGACTTCGGGGTCGAGCACGGTTCCGCCGCTCACGATCGTCTGCAGCGCGCTCACGAGCTGAGGCACATCGATGACGCGGTCCTTGAGCAAGTACCCGAAGCCACCGGGGTGTTCCTGCGCCAGTTGTGCGGCGAATCGTCGCTCGAGCGATTGCGACAACAACAAGATGGCGAGGTCCGGGCGCTCGTTGCGCAGCTGAAGGGCAGCTTCGGCTCCTTCGTGGGTGAAGCTCGGTGGCATCCGGATGTCGATGATCGCAATGTCTGGGGCGTGCTCGCGTACCGCGATCATGAGCTCTGGCACGCCAGCGACCACGGCGACAACGTCGATCGCTGCTTCGGTGAGCAGCAGCGTCAGTCCCTCGCGCAGCAGCGCTGAGTCGTCGGCGATTACGACTCGCATGGAAGTCGCGCTTCGATCGTCGTCCCGGCCGATGGTGATGAACGCACGACCAACGATCCACCGATCGCTTCGGCTCGGTCGCGAAGACCGCGGAGTCCGCGCCCCTCGGCGTTGGCTCCGCCGCGTCCGTCGTCGTGTACGGCGATGGCCAGTACGCCGTCTTGGATGTGGACCGTGATATCGATCGCGGTGGCGTTGCCGTGTTTTTGTGCGTTGGCGACCGCCTCACAAGCGATGAACCACGCGGTCTCTTCGAGGTCGGGAGCGAGCGCGCCGACTTCTGCGATCACCGTGATGGGGAACGTGCTCCGATCGGCGAGGTCCTCGAGTGCACCGTGCAGTCCGCCATCAGTCAGCACCGTTGGACGCAACCCGTTCGCGAGGTCGCGCAGCTCAGCGACGGCGTGGCGAACTTCGGGAATCGCCGAGTCGACGGCATCTCGGAGGCGGTGCTCACTGCCGTTCACCGACGCGGCTTGCAGTTGCATGGCGAGCGCGAGAAGACGTTGCTGTGCGCCGTCGTGCAGGTTTCTCTCGATGCGGTGTCGTTCTCGGTGTTGACCGACCGCGAGTCGGGCCCGCGATCGCTGCACCTCCAACACCTGTACCGCCAGCGCGGCGCGCAGGCCGGCGTTGTCGAGTTCAGTGGCCGCCGCCCGCAGGACGGCAGTCGCGATGTCTGCGCTCATCATGTGCTCGTCGTAGGAGACCCGCGCGACGACACGATCTCCGCGCTGTACATCGACGCTCGCAGCGCGCCTTGTCGCGGCGAGGCCGGCTCCGGTCACCCATTGCGACGTGTCGGCGTCAGCGGTGCCAAGGGGGTAGCTGATTTCAAGCGAATCATCACCGAGCGCTTCTCGCAGCACCGCCTGCACATCGGCAACCGGCAACGGCGCGTCGAGGTGGCGCTGCAGCACGGCGAGCGCGGTGTAGCGGCGGCGATCAAATCGGCGGTCGAGGCGATCTTGTAGTCGTCGGCGCCCGGGTTCGGCCACGCCGACTGCGGCCAAGGTCGCAAACGCCACGGCTATTGGCGACGCGTCGCCGTGGCGACCGAACAGTGCGCTGACGATCACGGTGATCGAGACGAAGACGGTGATGATGAGGGTGCTGAGCAACCCGTAGGCGAGTGTCCGGCTGAGGAGGCGTTCGACGTCATAGAGGCGATAGCGCTCAACGGCCAGACCGGTGCCGAGTGCAACGAGCACGACGATTCCTGCAGTCGGAATGAGCGGCGAGAATCGGTACCGGCTATGCCCTGGCACGAAGGCAGCGGCCATCAACGCCACGACGGGGATCGCGACGATCGCCAGCCACAACAGCTGCAACCGCTCGACATCTCGGGCTCGACGAAATCGAACAACGAGCGAGATCGCCCCGCAGAGAACACCAACGCCGACCACCGTGATCGCGACCGCGCCGATGACGCGAAACGTATCGGCGAAGGGGTCAATGGCCAACGGGTTCGTAACGTGGTCGAGGGGAGGGTCGATCGCGCGGTCCGACAGCACTCCCGCGGCCAGGGTCGTGACGCCTGCCGCGACTGTGGTCCACATTGCCATCGCGAAGCGCCGCGACAGCGGCCGCCCCGTCGGGGTGACATGCAAGATCAATGCGATCAGCACCAGCCAGGGGACGAACGTGAGCGAGCCGATCACCGCCGCAACGGACGCGGCCGGCAACGAGCCTGGCGAAACGACGACACCCTGAATGGCGTAGTCGTCGATAGGTGCGGTGATCGCAACGCTGACGCTGAGACCGACGAACAACCAACCAATGGGGTGCGATGGGCGACGCAGCATGAGCGAAGCGCCCACGATCGCGGTCGCTGCGATCATCGCCACACCCATCCACTCTGCCCCTGAGTTGATCAAGTCCGCACGGCCGACATTGCGCCAGTGAATTTCGAGCGCGAATGCGGTGGTGAGCGCCGCGACGTCAACGAGTACTGCGAAGCCGACGATCGCGCGCACGGCGCGACGATGCGTGAAAGGACGCAGTACCCATGCACGCATGGCCCCATCGTCGCGCCGAAGGCCGACACGCGCCTCGGTGCAGGCACGGAGAACGAAACCGGAGTCTGTTCCGATGACGCTGCGGCGGGCGTAGCGCACGATCGACAAGCGTCTGCAACGACGGCGCACGACCAAGGAGCACACCCGTGTCCATAACACAACGACCTGCACAGATCGACGGGACAACAAGCCGATCGTGGCTGGTCCCGTTTCTTGCCATCGCGTTCACCGTCCTGTTCGTCGCTGCGTTCCTCGGCGGGAACAGTGGCGCGGACAAGGACACGACGGGAGCAGAGCTCATCGCCAAACACGCGCAGAGCGACACGGCAACATTCCTCACGTCAACAGCGATGATCGTCGCGGCCATCGTGCTGATCTTCTTCGGCGGGTGGCTACGCCAAACGTTGCGCTCGGCGGCCGCGCGCTCCGATTGGCTCCCCGATGTCGCCTTCGCTGGGGCCATCATGCACGCGCTCACCCTTGCCCTGTTCGTGAGCTCAGCCAAGAGCGTGCAAGACGCCATTGCCACCGGCGACCCCGTCGTCGCCCGAGCGCTCAACATCGCGGATGGCAACAACTTCGTCATTGCGATGCTTGGCCTGGCGTGTGTCCTGATCGCGACGGGCGTCAGTTCGTTTCGCAGCCGAGCCTTGCCGCGCTGGCTCGCCGTGGCGTCGATCGTGCTGGGGGTCCTGGCCCCGCTCGGCCCCGGTGGCTTTGTGCCGTTCACGCTGTTCCCGATCTGGGTCATCGTCGTGGCGTTCGTCGCCTCGTCGAACTCGCGGTCTCAGAACCCGGTGACGGTGCGCCCGTCACCCGGAATGCACTGAGCGCTCGTTGACCGGCGCTCGGCTCCGTGCGTTCGCCTCGGCTCCGTGCGTTCGGGTCGCCTCGGCTCCGTGCGTTCGGGTGAACCAGTAGCCTGTTGTTATGGAGCGTCCGCTGATCGACACGTTTGGGCGTCGTCATCGCGATCTGCGGATCTCGGTCACCGACCGTTGCAACTTCCGGTGCACCTACTGCATGCCCGAGGAAGGGATGCAGTGGCTGCCCCGCGAGGAGATCCTCACCTTCGAGGAGATCGAGCGTATTGCGCGGCTCGCCGTCGTTCGCCACGGCATCGAAAGCATCCGCCTCACCGGCGGTGAGCCCACCATGCGAGCGCACTTGCCTGTGTTGATCGACAAGCTCGCCCCTCTCGCCGTCGACCTCGCTCTCACCACGAACGGTGCCACGCTGCGACTGGTCGCCGATGATCTCGCCGCGGCCGGGCTGAAACGCATCAACATCTCGCTCGACACGTTTGATCGCGACCGCTTCCTCGCGATAACCCGGCGTGATGATCTGACCAAAGTGCTCGACGGAATCGATGCTGCGATCGAGGCCGGTCTCACACCGGTCAAGATCAATGCGGTGATGATGCGTGGCGTGAACGACGACGAGCTGCTCGACTTCGCCCGCTTCGGTCGCGACAAGGGTGTCGTCGTGCGCTTCATCGAGTTCATGCCGCTCGATGCCGATCACACCTGGACCAACGCGAGCGTGGTCACTGCGGACGAGATCGTCGCGCGCATCGGGGCCGAGTTTCCCATGGAGCCGCTCGCGGCATCGAGCGCCCCCGCAACGCGCTATCGCTACCTCGACGGTCGGGGCGAGATCGGCATCGTTGCGAGCGTCACTCAGGCGTTCTGCGGCACGTGCGACCGCGTGCGCCTCACCGCGGAAGGCAAGTTCCGTAACTGCCTCTTCGCGCTCGAGGAATACGACCTGCGGTCGTTGTTGCGCAACGGCGCCTCCGACGACCAGCTCTCGGCGTGCATCGAGGAGGCCGTGCACGCAAAGTGGGCCGGTCACCAGATCAATCAGGTGCACTTCATTCGTCCGAAGAAATCGATGAGCCAAATCGGCGGATAGCCCACGTAGCGGACGAGGAGCGCCTCGTTCGACTTGGTCGCCCCGACGCCGCGATGTTTCATCCGCACGGACGACCTGCCAGGCTCACGCTCCGTGCAACCCCGCCGTCCTGTGCCGCCGATCCGATCGCCGCTGCGTGTCGGTTCGATCGGGCCCCCGCGTCGACGTTTCGGTGTACCGGGGGGTCGCTGGCGGCTCGCCCTCGGCGCTCTCGGTGTCGTCGCGATCTTGTACGTCATCGGGTTGCTGTCGAGCAACAGCCACGGAACGAAGACACCGATCGCGAGCAAGGTGTTGGCAGCGACCAGCACCACCGCCGTCGTACCGACGTCCACTGTCGCGCCACCGACATCAGTCGTGGCCACCCTGCGCGCCGCGGCTCTCCCGGCTGCCCTCTCGCGCACCGCGGCAACCGCCGATGGCTCGACGGCGCTGATCTTTGGTGGCCGCACGAATCAGAAGACGTCGGTCAACCAGGTGCTTCGTTTCGACCCGACGACGAGTTCATTCGCCGTGATCGGCACGCTCAGTGAAGTGCTCCACGACGCGGCCGGGGTCACGGCCGGAGGCAAGGCGCTGTTG
>JAYUFA010000154.1:0-2332 GCA_043738925.1 Actinomycetota bacterium | reverse complement strand
ATCGTGGCGTTCGCGCACACACACGAGCCATGCGTCGTCGGGCGTGACGCGCAGGTCCGCGTATCGATCGCGCGTGTCGGTGGTGAGCAGTCGCGGTTCACCGCCGGGCGCCATCTCGCGCAGCTGTTGATCGGCCATGTCGACGTAGTAGAGGTGGTCGTGCCGCACCCACCAGGCGCCTCCGCCGTACTCGTGCACTCGCGAGCGCACGTTGGCGTCAGGTGGCGTGACCTCGCGTGCGACACCATCCGCGTCGAAGCGCATGATCGCGGTGCGTCCGCGTTCCGCGGGACGACCCTCGTTGAACCACACCGTGGCGCCGTCGACCACAATCTCGGTGATCGACGCCGCGCCGCTGACGATGGCCGCCGCGGTGATCGGCGAGCGCCAGGAACCGAAAGGAGCGCGCTCGATCACGCCGGTGCTACTTGCGTCCGAGAAGATCGGCGATGCGCAAGACGCCTTGCGCCAAATCGTCGTCCCCCAAGGCGAACGAGAAGCGGAAGTAACCAGGCGCGCCAAACGCTTCGCCCGGAACGACCGCGACCTTCGCTTCGTCAAGGATCACCTCGGCCAACTCCGCCGATGTGTTGACCTTGCGCCCGTTGATGCTGCGACCCAACGCACCCTCCACCGAAGGAAACGCGTAGAACGCGCCCTCGGGCTCGGGGCAGTAGAACCCATCGACCGTGTTGAGGAGCTGATACATCGTGATGCGACGTCGATCGAATGCGGCACGCATTTCATGCACGGCGCTGAGGTCGCCGGTGACCGCGGCGAGCGCGGCCATCTGCGACACGTTCGCGACGTTCGACGTGCAGTGTGACTGCAAGTTCGTCGCCGCCTTGATGAGATCGGCGGGACCGATCATCCAGCCGACGCGCCAACCGGTCATCGCGTACGTCTTCGCGACGCCGTTCAGGATGACAGCGCGATCTGCCAGCTCGGGCACGAGCGTGACTATCGAATGAAACTCGTGCGCGCCGTACACGAGATGCTCATAGATCTCGTCGGTGATGACCCAGATCCCCTTGTCGAGCGCCCAGCGACCGATTGCCTCGGTCTCGGCGCGTGAGTACACCGCACCGGTGGGGTTGGAGGGCGAAACGAACACCAACGCTTTCGTGCGCGGCGTATATGAGGCCTCGAGTTGTTCGAGGCTGACCTTGAAGCCACTCTGCGCGTCGGTCGAGATCGGTACGGGCACCGCGCCCGCGAGCACGATGGGTTCGGGGTAGGTGGTCCAGTACGGCGCGGGGAGCAGCACTTCCTCGCCGGGGTTCAGCAAGGCCTCGAACGTGTTGTACACGGCGTGCTTGCCACCGTTGGTGACGAGCACTTGCGCCGACGTGGTCTGCCAGCCCGAGTCGCGCTTGGTCTTCGCGACGATCGCTTCCTTCAATTCGGGCAGGCCGCCAGCAGGCGAGTATCGGTGAAAGCGCGGGTCGCGACAGGCCGCCACCGCAGCCTCGACGATGTGCGCCGGCGTCGGGAAGTCGGGCTCGCCCGCGCCAAAGCCGATGACCGGCTCACCTTTCGCTTTGAGCGCCTTTGCCTTCGCATCGACAGCGAGTGTGGCCGATTCAGCAATAGCGCCGACGCGGCGGGAGATTCGTTCGAGTGACACGAGCGACAAGTCTGGCGCATCGCGCGCGTGGACCCAACCGCTTTTCCACCTTCTCTGAACGGTTCTGGACCTCACCCCCACGGGTACGTACCCCACCCCAACGCGCGACGCGTCGTCCGGTGGGCCCGCCGCTACGTGCTCACCATGACGCTGTTGCCCCTCGTGCTCGCCTTCGTTGCGACGCTGATCGCGCTGCTCATGTCGACGTTCGGCCGGTAGGAACGTGCGCCGATAGGTGCGAGCTCGGTGGGCGAGAACTTCTGTTGGACTCTGGAGCGACGGCACACGAACTCGAGCCCGCACCCATCGGTACAGCGGGCACACTGGTGCACCGTGAGCCTCGACCCATCCACCATCGTCATCCCCGCCGACCTGTTGCCCGTCGACGGCCGTTTCGGCTGCGGCCCCTCGAAGATTCGCCCCGAGGCAGTCGCCGCGTTGGCGCGCGAAGCGGCCACGCTCCTCGGTACATCGCATCGCCAGCCGCGCGTGCAGCAGGTGGTCGGCGCGCTGCGTGAGGGGCTGAAGCAGCTTTTCACGTTGCCCGAGGGCTACGAAGTCATGCTCGGCAACGGCGGCTCGACATTGTTTTGGGACGCAGCCACGTTCGGTCTGATCGACAAGCGCAGCCTGCATCTTTCGTTCGGCGAGTTCTCGTCGAAGTTCGCGGCGGCCGCGAAGGCGGCACCATTCCTCGAAGATCCG
>JAYUFA010000153.1:0-2333 GCA_043738925.1 Actinomycetota bacterium | reverse complement strand
CGCGCGGCCTATCGCGACGAGGAGTATTGGGGTCGCGGCGTACCGGGGTTCGGCGACCCGGCCGCACGCGTCGTGGTGGTCGGTCTCGCACCGGCGGCACATGGCGCGAATCGCACCGGGCGCATGTTCACCGGCGATCGCTCGGGGGAGTGGCTGTATCGCGCACTCTGGCGCGGCGGCTTTGCGAGCCAAGCCGATTCGACCAGCCGCGACGACGCCATGGTGCTCAGCGGTGCCTACATCACGGCGCCTGTGCGATGCGCGCCGCCGCAGAACAAACCACTCCCGGACGAGATCGCGAACTGCCGCCCGTTTCTCGACCGCGAGCTGACGTTGCTGACCGAGGCACGCGTGTTTGTCGCTCTCGGGCGCATCGCGTACGACGCGACGTGTGCGTTGCTGGGCGTGCGCCCCCGACCGCCGTTCGGCCATGGCATCGAGGTGCGCGTCGACGATCGCCGCAGCATCGTGTGCTCGTATCACGTGAGCCAGCAGAACACCTTCACCGGCCGCCTCACCCAGGACATGCTCGACTCGGTGTTTGTGAGCGCCCGGCTGCTCGCGGGGCTCCCGGCGGCGCCTCGTCGATAGGGCCCGCGTCGCGCGAGGCGCGTCCGCACGGGTAGCCTCGTCGATCGTGCTCCAGGCTCCTGTTGTCGATGCTGCTGTTCTCGATGCTGTTGTTCTTGACCCCGTGCGTCGCGCCCGCTCCGCACGCGGCCGTGGGCTCCTTGCGGTGTTGGCCGCCGCGCTCGTTCTCGCCGGGTGCTCCACCAACCACGAGCCCAAGGCATACGGCGACAAGAGTCCGACCGATGTGGTGTTCAACAACTTCACCAAATCGTGCACCACGCTGAACACCGAAAAGATCAGCGCCGATGCCGCGCACACCTTCTGTGAGTGCGTCTACGACGCCATCGAGAAGGCGCGGCCTCTCTTCGCGGATTTCAAGGCGCTCGATACCAAGCTGCGCGACGCGTTCGCGAAGCCCGAGACCGCTCCGAAGAACAAGGACGACCTCGCCAAGATCGACGCCGACTACGCCGCAATCGTCGAGAACTGTAGGGTCGCTGGCCCGTAGAGGATGCGCCGATAGGCGCATCCGACCCTACGCCTTTTTGGGCTTCTTCTCGGGAAGGCCCAGGCGGGCCGGTTCGGCTGCCCACTGGGGCCACCGCTCGCGCGACTTTTGCGCCAGCTTGTGCATCAACGCCACGGCACCGGGGTCGGAGTCCGCAGGGCGAGCCTCGATCACGCCGTCGGCGATCATCGCCTTGATCACGGCTTCACCGAGTTCAGTGCGCACGATCGTGAGCGTCCAGTCGTTGTCCTTGCCGATGCCGCCGGTCGAGATATCGGCGTGCTCGGCCGCGAAGTCGGGGCAGTGATTGCAGCCTTCGCGCGTCCACGCGTGGCATTCCTTCAGATTGATCTCGTGGTAGTCGCCGTTGCGCATCCAGATCTGGAAGACGCCTTTGATGTTCATCTTGACCATGTCCTCGCGGTGCAACCCGTACTTGGCGAGGAACAGCTCATCGAAGATCGAGTCGTCGAAGCTCTTCGAGCAGAGCAGCCCGATGTTGAGTTTGATGGGCTTGCCGACTTTGCCGATCTTGCGTGACCACATCACCGGCGCAATGGACGACTGGCAGCTCATGCCGACGAGCGCGAGGTTCTTCAGGCCGCGTTCTTCAGCTTCTTTGAACGCAAGCGTGTTGGCGGAGTAGGTGTAGCGGCTGCCGGCTCCCCGCAGCACTTCGTCTTTGTTGGTAGCGAGACCGGGAACGGCTTTCCAAGTCGAACCATCGCCGTCGAGAAAGCTGGTGAGCGCACCGTCGATGATGTTGTTGTCGAGGCACCAGATGAGAATCGCCGAGACGAGCCCACCATCTTGGCCGGTTTGGTGCACGTGATCGTCGGCCGCGCGGATCAGCAGGATGTCGCGATAGACGCCGACCATCTCGTCGGGATTGCGCGCGCGGCCGAAGAGGTGCTCGTCGGCCTGTGGCTCCCACAGGCGAAACCGCGGGCACGCCCGGGTGCAGCTCGTGCAGCCCTTCTCACCGTGCACGCAGTTGTCGGCGCCGAGCTCGTCCTCGAGATGGAAGGGCTTGTACTTGCCGGGCTCGTGGTGGTAGCCGATCACATCATGCGGGCAGGCAATAACGCAGCCGGCACAGCCGGTGCACAAGCCGCTCGTGATGACCTCCGAGTAGAGCTCCTTCCATTGGAAGGTCCACCGTTCGGGTTTGGTCTCCGGTGCTGCCGGTTCGGTCACGGTCATGGCGGTCACACTACCCATGGGTCGCGGAACTGGTCACCCTGTGGCTTGT
>JAYUFA010000152.1:0-6191 GCA_043738925.1 Actinomycetota bacterium | reverse complement strand
CTGCACGCCGAAGGCCTCGTTTGCCGACACCCAGGCGGCGGCTACTCGCCCACCGTGCCGAACATCGCCGAGGTGCGCGAGCTGTACGAAGTGCGCGTTGCGCTCGAGCGCTCGGGCATCCTCCGTCCGCGCACCATCGGTCGCCCCCACGATGAAGCCGCTCTGCAATCACTTCGCGACGACTGGTCGATGATGGCCGAGACCGCAGTGACCCCCACGCCCGAGTTCGTGGTGTTCGACGAATCGTTCCACGTACGGCTCGCTGAAGCGTCGGGCAACCGGGAGATGGCGACGCTGCTGCAGCGAGTCAACGAGCGCATCCGCATCGTGCGCATGCGTGACTTCCTCACGATGGATCGCATCGCGCAGACCATCGACGAGCATCTCGGGCTCGTCAAGCTGCTTCTCGATGGCCACATCGATGCCGCATTGCGCGCATACGACGAACACGTACAGACCTCGCTCGAGGTCGTCGAGCAACGAGTCGCAGGAGCACTGTTGCAGATGGCGTCACGCCGATGACCACCACACCTGTCCTTGAGGCGCGCGGCCTGACCATTCGGTTCGGGGACCTCGTCGCGAACGACGAGGTCAACTTCGCCGCGCACCCCGGCGAGGTGCACGCGCTCCTCGGCGAGAACGGCGCCGGCAAGAGCACGTTGATGAAGCTGCTCTACGGCGTGTACAAGCCAACGTCGGGCACCATCCACGTCGATGGGAATGAGGTCGCGCTCACTTCGCCCTCGGTCGCTCGCGACCTTGGCATCGGCATGGTGTTTCAGGACCTTCGCCTGATCCCCGCGCTGAGCGTTGCCGAGAACATCGCGCTCGCCCTGCCGAAGGGCACCCCGCGAAGCGGCCACGCCCTTCGCCGCACCATCGAGGATGCATCCGAGGAGTTCGGCCTGCACGTCGACCCGAAGGCTCCGGTGCGTGGCCTCGGCATCGGCGAACGCCAGCGAGTCGAGATCTTGAAGGTTCTCCTCGCGGGCGCTCGCGTCATCGGTGTGCTGGACGAGCCAACGAGCGCGCTCGCGCCGCAAGAAGTCGACGCGTTGTTCGCGCAGATCGCAAAGTTGCGCGAGCGCGGTTTGTCGATCGTGATCATCACGCACAAGCTGCGCGAAGCGCGCACGCTCGCCGATCGCGTCAGCGTGTTACGGGGCGGCAAGATGGTGGTGTCGGGCGACGCGCCCGACACGCTCGACGACCAACAACTTGTCGAGGCAATGGTGGGCCGCTCGGTCGCGCCGCTGGCCAAGACGCGTCCGCTACGCGACGAAGAACGCACGCCGGCACTGTCGATGCGGAACGTGTCGATCCGCGGCGACCGCGGCGACATGGCGCTGAGCGACGTGAACATCGACGTGCACCACGGCGAACTCGTGGGCGTCGCCGGTGTCGCGGGCAACGGCCAGAAAGAACTCGTCGAAGCAGTTCTCGGTCTCCGAACAATCGCCGCAGGCAGCATCACCATCGCCGGCAAGGCGCTCAAACGTGCCGATGCCCGAACCGCCATAGCGGCAGGCGCCGCGGGTGTTCCCGAGGACCCGGTCGCGCAGTGGGTCGTTCCGGGTCTTTCCGTTCTCGAACACCTCGCGCTCGGAGACTTGAAGCATGTGCGGCGCGGTGTGGGCATCGACTGGGACCGTGCCCGCGAGCGAGTCGAAAGTGTTGATCAGGCCACCGACCTACGCATGGCCGCGGCGAATCGCAAGGTCGCGACACTGTCGGGCGGCAACATCCAGCGCGTCGTGCTCGCGCAAGCGCTCGGCGCACAACGCAACCTTGTCGTCGCCTCCTATCCCGCACGCGGGCTCGACATTGCAACCACGCGTCGCACGCAGGAACTACTCCTCGAGCAGCGGTCCAAGGGCGCAGGGTTACTCGTCGTCAGCGAGGACATCGACGAGCTGCTCGATCTGTCCGATCGCATCGTGGTGTTGCACGACGGACACGTCGTGGGCATCGTGCGCGCCGCCGACGCCGATCGTTACGAAATCGGCCGACTGATGTTGGGAGCCGCAGCATGACTGATGTCATCGTCCCCGCCGTTGCGCCCGTCGACGACCCGCCGTCGTCTCGTCTCACCGGATACGCGCGCGATTTCGGCCGCTTCGTCTTCGCGTACGGCATCGCGCTCGCGCTCTTTTCCGCAGTCGTCTTGGTGAAGGGCAAAAATCCGGCGTCAGCCCTCTACGACATGGTGCATGCCACGCTCACGGCGCGTTCCATCGGCGACGTGTTGGTACGCACTGCGCCGTATCTGCTCGCGGCACTCGCAGTTGCTGTGCCAGCCCGCGCCGGCCTTGTCAATGTCGGCGGTGAAGGCCAGATCGTCATCGGTGCCGTCGGCGCTGCCGCGGCTGCCCGCTGGCTCGATGGCAGCGCGAACAGCGCGGTGGTCATCATCGCGATGGTGCTGTTCGCTGCGATCGCGGGCGCCGCGTGGGCCGGCATCGCCGCCGGCTTGCGTGTCGGGCTTCGCATACCCGAAGCGATCACGACGCTGCTCCTCAACTACATCGCCATCGACGTCATGTTGTACCTGATCTACGAACCGTGGAAAGACCCGAAGGCAACAGGCGATCCCACGAGCAAACCGCTCACGTCAGGTTCGCATCTACCGGTGATGTCGTTCGGCAAAGGGCACGCCAACATCGGCATCGTCATCGCGTTGGTCGCGGCGATCGGTATGTGGCTCATATTGCGGTCCACATCGTGGGGATTCACTCTGCGTGTCGTCGGCGGCAACGGTGAAGCGGCCAAGCGCGCCGGCCTACCGGTGAGTCGACTGCTGCTCTCGGCAATGCTCGTCGGGGGCGCACTCGCCGGCATCGCGGGCATGGTCCATTTCGCCGGTGTCGAGTACAAGCTGCGCACCGGCATGACCACAGGATTCGGCTACACCGCTTTCCTCGCCAGTTGGCTCGGTCGCCACCATCCCCTGAAGCTGATTGCCGCTTCGGGTCTGCTGGCCTTCTTGGTCATCGGCGGCAACAGCCTGCAACTCGACTCGAGTCTGCCGGCTGCCACGGTGAACGTGCTCATTGCTCTCGTGCTGTTGTCGGTGCTCGCCGTCGGCGCGGCGAGCGCACGACGAAAGGCGGTCTGACATGAGTCTCGTCCTCGAAGTCGCAACTGGCGCTGTGCGCGGCGGCACGTCGATCTTGTTCGCCGCGCTGGGCGAGACCATCGCGGAACGATCGGGCGTGATCAACCTCGGCACCGAAGGGTCATTGCTCGCGGGGTGTCTCGCCGCGTACGCAGGAACGTCGGTGTCGGGCAATCCGTGGGTTGGCGTACTGTGCGGCGCCGCCGCGGGTGGTGCCCTCGCGCTGGTGCACGCGCTCATGGTCGTGAAGTTCCGCACGAATCAATTGGCCACGGGCCTCGTCGTGTTGTTCCTCGGCCTCGGCCTCACGTCCCTGTTCGGTGTCGCGTACGTCAGTAAGGTGATCAACAACTTCACCCCGTGGAACGTGCCCGGTCTGTCTCACATCCCTTGGATCGGCGAGGTGTTCTTCCGCCACGACCCGCTCGTGTACGTGTCCTATGTTCTCGCGCCGCTCACCTGGCTCGTGCTCACCAGAACGCGCGTCGGTCTGCTTGTGCGTGCTGCCGGCGAGCGCCCCGAGGTGCTCGAGACCTACGGCTATGACCCGGCCCTCGTGCGCATCGGCGCTGTCGTTGTCGGTGGGATGTTCGCCGGCATCGGCGGCGCGCACCTTTCGACGGCGTACGCGAACGCGTGGTTCGAGAACATGTCGAACGGTCGTGGGTTCATCGCTGTGGCACTCGTGATCTTTGCGGCATGGCATCCACTGAAGGCAGTGGGTGGCGCGTATCTGTTCGGGGCCGCACTCGCGCTCGCACCGGCGCTACAAGCACGCGGCTACCACGTCAACCAGTTCGCGCTCGCTGCGATGCCCTACGTGATGACTCTCGTGGCGCTCGTGATCTTCGGCCGCAGTCGCGTGGACGAAGCACCCGAAGGTTTGAAAGCCGTGTTCGAGCTCACGCCGACCAATTGACGTCGCTCACGCGCCAACGATCCCCCAGTACCCCGTCAAGTAACCCGCTATCAGGAGGAACCCATGATCCGTCCGTCACGAGCTCTGCTCGTCCTCGTTGCCCTTGCGCTCGGTGTCAGCGCATGCGGCGACTCTTCGTCGAAGGGGGCGTCGTCGTCCGGTGCGTCAGCGTCGGGCGCGGCCGCCGGAGGCAAGTGCGCCACCGCCGGCGCCACCGGCCCCGGCACGGGCGGCACCACCGTCGGCTTCATCTTCGTCGGGCCCAAGGACGACTTCGGTTACAACCAAGCGGCCTACGAAGGTGCCAAGGCCGTTGAGAAGGCGTGCTCCGATTTCAAGATCCTGACGGCAGAGAACGTGCCACAGGATGACACCGCGGCCACGGTGATGGAAGGCATGGTGGCCAAGGGTGCGAAGATCATCTTCGCCACGAGCTTCGGACACCTCGACCCTGCCAAGAAGGTCGCCGCTGCGCACCCTGACGTGGTCATCGTGCAGCAGGGCAACGTGATCGGCGCCAATCCGCCGGCCAACGTCGGCACCTACTTCGGCACCGTGTACGAGCCGGTGTACCTCGCCGGTATCGCGGCCGGTAAAGCTACCAAGTCGAACAAGCTCGGCTATGTGTACGCGTTCCCGATTCCGCAGACGCTGGCAAACATCAGCGCCTTCGAACTCGGCGCCAAGACGGTGAACCCCGCCGTGACCACCATCACGGTGAACACGTCCGACTGGTGTGATCCGGCCAAGCAGGCCGAAGCCGCGAACAGCCTGATCGCCCAAGGCGTGGACGTCATCACGCAGCACCAGGATTGCCAGGCCACGATCATCAAGACCGCGGAAGCGAAGGGCATCAAGGTGGTCGGCTATCACGCCGACGCGTCGTCACTCGCGCCGAAGGGTTGGCTCACCGGCTCCGAATGGAACTGGGGGCCGTTCTACATCGAGTTGGTGAAGTTCGTCGCGACCGGCAAGTTCACCGGCTCGAAGTACAACGCCGACTACCGCGTTGGCTACAAGGACGGCACCAACCCGTTCCTGCAGTCGAAGTTCGGCCCCAGCGTCGACCAGGCCACGAAGGACCTGATCGCCAAGGCGAAGACGGCCATCTCGGCCGCCGATGGCTCGCCGTTCAAGGGACCCGTACTTGATCAGAACGGCAAGGAGCTCGTCGCGGCAGGCAAGGTGCCTACCTACGACGAGGTCGAGAAGATCTTCGCGGCCTCGCTCGTGCAAGGCGTCGTCGGTCAGATCCCGAAGTGATTCCCTAGCCGGCCGGTGCGATCGTGGTGTTCTTCGCCACGGTCGCACCGGCGGTTTCGCGTAACCGTCTCTCAGGAGGCTCACCGCTGATGACCACCTACTCCCCCGTCGTGGCCGAGCCATACGCATGGCCTTACGACGGCACGATCGACCCGGCACGCACCGCGCTCGTTTGCATCGATTGGCAGACCGACTTCTGCGGCAAGGGCGGCTATGTCGACACCATGGGCTACGACCTGAGCCTCACGCGTGCCGGGCTCGAACCGACGCAACGTGTACTCGCCGCAGTACGCGCACGCGGATTTCACGTGATCCACACGCGCGAAGGCCATCGCCCTGACCTGTCGGACTGTCCACCCAACAAGCGGTGGCGCTCACAACAGATCGGCGCCGGCATCGGCGACGCAGGGCCGTGCGGACGCATCCTCGTACGCGGCGAACCCGGCTGGGACATCGTCGACGAGGTGTATCCGATCGACGGCGAGGTGATCATCGACAAGCCGGGCAAAGGTTCGTTCTACGCGACCGACCTCGACTTGATCCTGCGAACCAAGGGCATCACCCACTTGATTTTCACCGGCATCACCACCGACGTGTGCGTGCACACGACGATGCGCGACGCGAACGACCGCGGCTATGAGTGTCTGTTGCTCGAAGACTGCACCGGCGCCACCGACCACAACAACTACCTCGCCGCGTTGCACATGGTGAAGATGCAAGGTGGCGTGTTCGGCGCAGTCGCTCCAAGCAGCGCATTACTCGCCGCGATCGGCGCTTGACCCATGTCAGAACCCATGCCCGCCGCCCGCATATCGCTCGCCGTGTGCGGCGCGCATCTCCGCGGTCAACCATTGAACAAGCAGCTCACCGAGTGCGATGCGCATCTCGTGGCCG
>JAYUFA010000151.1:0-6197 GCA_043738925.1 Actinomycetota bacterium | reverse complement strand
CAGCGAGTCCCTCGGCCACGGCGCGGCCGAGGCCTTTGGTCGCGCCGGTGACGATGGCCACACGACCCGTGAGATCAAACAATTGGCTGGCGTGAGTCATGGTCTGTCCTTGTTGCGGTGAGGCGGTACGGCGGGAAGCGATCCGCGTGTGCGTTTGGTGACGACGAGACAAGCGTCGCGGAGTTGCTCTCCGTATGTGTTGATCCTCGCGGCGGATAGTGCTGGTTCGAAACCCACGAGTGTCAGCGCGAGGATCACGTTGGCGTCGGCGTCGAAGATAGGCGCGGCGATGCCGGATACGTCGTAGGTGACGGTCGGGTCGAGGTCGCCGATTTGGAAGGTTTGTCTGGCGAGTTCGTCGACGTGATCGCGTATGGCCAGGCGGACATCGGGGTCGTTCGGATCGTCGGCGAGTCGGTCGAGCGCCTCGCCGAGGCCACGGCGAGCGTCGGCTTCGAGTGCGACGGTGTATCCGCGCCGACGGACATCTCGGAGAACGGCTTGCATCGCTGTCCGATCGGATGCTTGGTCCAACCACCGGTCGGCGCCATGCCACGCGACGAAGACGGAGCCGAGCGGCGCGACCAGTGGCACTCGTTGGCCGACGTGCATCGCGATGCCGCGGGCCCGGTGGTGTCCGGTTCGGGCGAGGAAAACGATGTCGTTGCCGGCGGGTGCCGTGACGGACACCTCGAGCTCGAGTTCGTCGGCGAGTTGTCGCGCCGCATCGCGAGCGATGTCAATCGCCTCGTGACTCTCGAGTGCCGCGCTGCCGAGGGCCACGGCCGAGGGCCCGAGCGTATAGGTGCGTAGTCGGCTGTGGCGCACGAGGTAGGCCGCATCGGTGAGCACAGCGAGCGCGGCGTGACAGGACGAGATGTTGATGTCGAGCTTTTTCGCAAGCTCGGACAGGGTGAACCCGTCGGTCGGGTGCGCGGCGAGGAAGTTGAGGATCGCGATGGATCGACTGGCCGAGAGCGCCGCACGCGACATAGTCTTTCGACAGTACGCAACATTCTTCGCTATTGCAAAAGAGGACGATGAAACTCGACCTGTTGTATGAGTTCCAACCGAAGATCAAGCCGTGGACAAAACCTCATCCGTATGGTCAGCGCGAGGCAGAGCAGCGCACCTATGACGAGGCTGTGGCCGAGATCCAGTACGCCGATCGGCTCGGTTTCAACACGGTGTGGGTAGTCGAGCATCATTTCCGAGACGGGCGGTCGGCGTCGCCCTGCAACGAAGCCATCCTGGGTGGGCTCGCGCTGAGCACCCAACAGATCAAGCTCGGGTTCGGCGTGACGTTGATGCCGTTCGGCTTCATTCATCCAGCCCGCGTGGCGGAGAAGGTCGCGACTGTCGATGTCTTGAGCCATGGCCGCGTCGAGTGGGGAACAGGCCGTTCGACGCCCATGGAACAAGCAGCGTTTGGTGTTCCGACGAATGACCTCAGCCGTGCACACTGGCGCGAGGCCATCGAGATCGTGGTCGGCATGTGGGAGAACGAGACGTTCTCGTGGGACAGCGCGAACCTGACGTTTCCCGAGCGAATGCAGACCCCGAAGCCTTTCCAAGATCCTCACCCTCCGGTTTGGCAGGCGGCCGCGAGCGCGACCAGCGCCATCAGCGCCGGTGAACTTGGCCTGGGGTTGTTGTCGTTCGCGCTCCTGCAACCCGTTGAGACGATGGCGGAACACATCCGCGCCTATCGGACTGCGCAAGCCGCCGCGAAGCGCGAGGACATGCTCACCAGGGTCCACAACGATCGTGTGGGTGTGTACACGCTCGTGCATTGCTACGACGACGCCGAGGACGCGAAGGCGTACGGCCTCTGGGAGTCGGTCAGCTGGTGGTATCGCCACCTCGCCGAGTTCACGCTGCAATGGGAGCTTCCAATGCTCGCGAAGGAGGAGCAGGAAGCGATCTTTCCGTTGCTCCAGCCGATCATTCGCGGCGAGGTGCCGGTCGAGCACTACCAAGAACAGGACATGATCATCGTGGGCACACCCGAGGAGTGTCTCGAGAAGATCATCCGCTATGACGAGGTCGGTGTCGATCAACTCCTTTGCTACGTGCAGTTCGGCGATCTTCCTCACGAAAAGGTGATGCGTACGCTCGAACTGCTTTCGCAGAAGGTGATCCCGAAGCTCGAAGCGCGCGGCCACCGCGTCGCCGCCACCGCAGTCGCACGATGACGAGCTGTCGCCTCTTCGCGCAGGTTCAAGCTGCGTCGTATTCGTGCAGCCACTGCACGAGGTAGGCCGGATCAGCCAGGTCACGCGGGTGATGCCCGGGCAGCAGGGTCACCGCCATCGCCGGCAGCAGTTCGAACAGGAACGTGAGCGTCCAGCGAACGAGACGGACGACCGCCACTGGATGAAGCAGTCGACGTCCACGAATGAGCTGCAACGTGGTGCCGATCAACGCGAACAGGGCGAGGATCGAGAACGATTGCAAGAGCCCCCAAGCGAGCCGTCGGCGCGACCCGTCGACTGCGTAGAACACATCAAAGGCCACGGTCTTGTGTTCGACCTCCTCGGCGAGGTGCCAAACGAACAGTGCCGCAATCTCCGGGTCGGCCGTTGCGAGAAGCTCGCGACGGTGCTCGGCTGCCCAGCGTGCGGCCGCGTACGCGAACGCTTCTGCGCCAACCGCGAATGCAAGGTGCGTGCCGAGACGCCTACGCTGACCGAGGTAGGCGAACATACGCTGCATCAAACGTTCGAGCGTGTGCGTCCCACGACACCGTTCGGCTACGAGCAAGTTGAAACGTCGATGCTGCGCATGATGCGATAGTTCTTGACGCACGTATGCGTCGGCCTGGTCGCGCAACGCCGTATCGGCGAGATGCACGCGTGCGGCACGTACGGAGCGCGCGATGTATGGCTCGAGGTAGGGCATCATCAGCGACACGCTGTTCGCGGCGTATGCGAACTCGGGCACCGAGCCGCTCCAGGCGAGCGCGAAGTCGTCGGGATAGGCGAACGACGTGGTGCGCACCGTTGGTGTGGGAGCGGCGGTCAGCGTTGGCACCCAGTTGCTATCGGCATCCGGATGCCCAGCATGACGAGTTCACGCCTGTTCCCACATGCGCGGGATCTCGCGGACCACCTGCCGTGACAAGATGCTGCACGTGAGGGGCGAGGGAGGGCCGATCCAACCAATCGACGTGGTGCGGGCCGTGTACGCGAGCCATGCCGAGCGCGACACGGGCGGCCTCCTGGCGGTGCTCGACGACGACCTCGTCTGGTGGCAGGCGCAGAGCCACCCCTACGCGAATCCCGATGGCGCATGGCACGGCACGGCCGAGGTGGTGCGTCACGTTGTCGAGCCGATCAACAACGACTGGGAACGCTTCATCACCCGCGTCGACGACATGCTCGACGCCGGCGACCGCATCGTCGTGTACGGCGCGTACAACGGCACCTTCAAGGCAACTCGTCGAACGATCGCCGCGCCCGTGTGCGTGATCTACACCGTCCGAGACAGTCGTATCGTCGAGTTCCGCCAGTTTGTCGACACCGCTCAGATCCGCTGGGCGATGGGCCTCACTGCAGTTCTCTGAACGCGAAGAAAGTAGGAATCTCATGGGTGTGCTTGACGCAAAGATTGCAATCGTTACCGGCGCCGGGCAAGGCGTGGGGCAGGGGATCGCGTACGCGCTCGCAGGTGAAGGCGCGTGCATCGTCGTGGCCGGACGCACGTTGTCGAAGTGCGAGACCACCGTGGCCGAGATCAAGCGACGTGGCGGCGATGCGATCGCGCTCACGTGTGACGTCACCGTCGAGGCGGATATCGCTGCGTGCGTCGCGGCGGCGTTCGCCCACTACGGCACGATCGACATCCTCGTCAACAACGCGCAAGAGGTGTTCATCACGCCGTTGTTGCACGCGACCCGTGAGCAGTTTGAGCGTTCGTGGCTGTCAGGTCCGCTCGCGGCGTTCAGCTTCATGCAACTCTGTCATCCGTATCTGAAGGACGGCGGCGTTGTGATCAACCTCGCGACTGCGGCCAGTCTGCGACCTGATCCTGACAACTACGGCCTCTACGCATCCGTGAAGGAGGCCATGCGCATGCTCTCGCGGACCGGTGCCACCGAATGGGGTCCTGACGGCATCCGGGTGATGACGCTCATCCCCCTGGCCACATCGGCAGGATTCGACCAGTGGGTCATCGACCACCCTGCGGAGGCCGCAGCATTCATGAAGACCGTACCGCTCGGACGCGTTGGTGACTGCGAGGCAGACATCGGCCGCGCCGCAGTCTTTTTGTGCTCGCCCGATGCGCGTTACATCACGGGCGGCACGCTCATTGTCGACGGCGGCCAGGCGTACTTGCGCTAGCCAAACGAGAATTGTGGCTTGCGGAGCTGTCGCCGGTCCGCGCTGGTCCGTAGTCTGACATCAGCCAACGTAAGGGGGTTGCCGTGGGGAGATGGGACACGATCGATCGGTACATGGTGCTGTCGTCGGACACGCATGCCGGCGCGTCGATGTACGACTACAAGGCGTATCTCGACCGCGAGTTCCACGACGACTTCGACGCGTGGGCCGCAGCAGTGGTGAACCCGTGGATCGATCTGCGCAACGTTGACAAAGCCAAAATCAACTGGGACAGCGACGCGCGTACCGCCGCGCTCGATATCGAAGGCATCACCGGCGAAGTCATCTTTCCGAACACGTTGACCCCCTTCTACGACATCCTTGTTCACCTCGGCGGCGTTCCTACCACGACACTGGAGTACCAGCGTCGGTGGGCTGGGCTGCGAGCCCACAACCGCTGGTTGGTCGAGTTCTGTGCGGCTGAGCCAACACGGCGCCGCGGGCTCATTCAACTGCTGCCCAACGACATCGAGCACGCCGTAGCCGAAGTCGAGTGGGCCGCCGCGACCGATGTGATCGGTGGCGTCATGATCCCGTCCATACCGCCGAGCCATGCCGCGGTCGCGCCCTTCTTCCATGAACGGTACGAACGCCTTTGGGAGACCTGCGCGGCACTCGCGATGCCCGTGCACCAGCACATGGGCTCGGGCAGCCCCGACATGGGTGACGACGCTTTGGCGTTCGGTATCACGTTTGCCGAACACGACACGTGGCCCAAGCGTACGCTTTTGCATCTCATCATGGGTGGGGTGTTCGAGCGACACCCCGATCTACGTTTCGTGTGGACCGAGATGTGGGGGATGCGATGGGTGCTCGAAGAGCTGCACCGCATCGACCAACGACTGAAGACCGTGCAATCGCGATATGCCGATCACCCGAGCATCTTGAACTACTCGAGTACGTTCGGCTCACGCACGGTCGACAGCTTGACGCTCTCGCCGCTCGAATACTGGCAACGGAACTGCTACATCGGCGCAAGCATGTTGCCGCGTTCCGACGTGCAGTATCGATACGCCGTCGGCGTTGATCGCATCATGTGGGGCGACGACTTCCCACACCCCGAAGGCGCCACGGATCACCTCACCGACGCGTTGCGCACCACCATGTTCGACGTGCCCGAGCTGGAATGTCGTCGCATGCTCGGCGGTGTCGCGGCCGAGGTGTATCGATTCGACGTCGACGCGCTCACGCCGATCGCGGCGCGTATCGGTCCGCTCGTCGCTGACGTACGTGTGCCTCTCGTGCAGCGGCCCGATTCGCGCGGCGAGCCGTTCCGTGAAGATCCACCACTTGAGCAGTTGATCACGGTGTCGTCATGAGCGCCGTCACCACCACCGATGTCGAAGACGTCTTGGCGACCACGTGGATGTTGTCGTCCGATTCGCACATCGTCGAACCGCCCGATCTGTGGCAGGGCCGCGGTGGCGCCCTCGGCGATCGCATGCCCCGCATCGTCACCGAAGATGACGGCGAATGGTGGTACGTCGACGGCCGCAAGACGATGTCGTTCCTCGGCACGCAAACCGGCGACCGGTTCGAGATCGACAACGCCGACCTGAAGACGTCTGCCACGTTCGACCAGGTACGACCCGCGGCATATGACCCGGCTCGGTACATCGCCGAGAACGAACAAGACGGGATCTGGGGCTCGGTGATCTACCCGAGCCAAGGACTCGTTCTGTTCGGCGTGCCGGTACACGATGTGATCACCGCAGCGATGAGGGGTTACAACGATTGGCTGGCGGCGTTCTGCGCGTACGACACGAGTCGCCTGAAGGGCATCGCGATGGTGAACATCGACGATGTCGATGAGGC
>JAYUFA010000150.1:0-16593 GCA_043738925.1 Actinomycetota bacterium | reverse complement strand
TCGGCGGTCTCCTCATAGACCAGCGCCAACGACTCGACCGCGACGCCGATAGTGCCACCGACACCGGGCCCCGCCCGCGCACCACGTCGCGGGTACTCGACGACGCCATCGATTGAGGAATGACGGCGACCGACAGGTCGACATGACCGAGATGTGTGCGATCTCCTAATCCGCCACGCCTCCGATCCACCCGAACGCGACACCGACCCGACGAACGAGACGGCCGCACAACGGTGGATCGAGGTTCAGTCGTTGGTGGATCGAGGTTCAGTCGTTGGTGAAACGCTGTTCGCGGAACGGGTCGCCGTAGTTGTGATAGCCGCGGACCTCCCAGAAGCCCGGCTGATCAGTGGTCGACAATTCGAGCCCGCGGATCCACTTGACCGACTTCCACAGATACAGCTTTGGGATCAGCGTGCGAGCCGGGTAGCCGTGCTCACCGTCGAGGGGCTTGCCGTCGTACGCGTATGCGAGCAGGCAGTTGTCGCCGAGCGCGTCGGCAATAGGCACGTTCGACGTGTAGCCGTGCTCAGCGTGCTCGATGAGGTGCTGCGTGTCGCTCTTCATCCCCGCGAGCTCGAACAGGTCGCGGAGCCGCACGCCTTTCCACACCGTGTCGAACTTCGACCACTTGGTCACACAGTGGATGTCGGTGGTGATCTCGATTGCAGGCAGCGCCCCCAACTCATCCCAGCTCAAGGTCACCGGGCGCTCGACGTTGCCGAAGATCTGCAGCGTCCAGGTGCCCATGTCGTAGGTGGGCACGTCGCCCACGTGCAGCACGGGGAACCGGTCGGTGTTGTACTGCCCAGGCGGTAGACGGCCCGGATCGATGCCGCGGTCGGCGAGCTCACGACGGTTGCGATCGAAGAATCCCATAGCGCCATTCTCGCAGCCCGCCGCACGCGACGTACCGTGAAGAGATGACCCTTTGGTTGGTGCGTCACGCCAAGGCGTGCAGCCGGCGCGAGTGGCCGGGTGCCGACGCCGACCGACCCCTCGACGCGTCGGGCCGCGAGCAAGCCGAAGCACTTGCGGAACGACTCCGCAGCGAGCCCATCGCGCGAGTGTTGTCGAGTCCGGCGGTGCGTTGCCAGCAGACGGTCGCCCCGCTCGCGCATCGTCTCGACCTCGCGATCGAACTGCACGATGCACTGGCCGAGGGCGCCGCGCCCGACGGGGCCTACTCACTGGTGCGCCAACTCGTGGGCGTAGACACCAACGTGGTGCTGAGCAGCCACGGTGACGTCATTCCCACGCTGCTCGATGACCTGGCGCGCCACGGTGTCGCGCTGGGCGACCGCCGCGGGTGTGTCAAGGGATCGATCTGGCAGCTCGACGTCGAGGCGGGCACCATCGTGGGAGCGCACTACATCGAACGAGCCTGATCTCGTTCACTATTTACCGGCAAGCGACGCTTCGATCGCCGCGCGGAGTCCGTTGCTATCAATGAGGCTGGTCAACTCCGAGTGCTTCACCGTCAGCGAATCGAATACTGTGAGATCGGCCTTTGCGTCGGCCGAGCGCGCCGACCCGAACTGGTAAGTAAACGCGCGGAACACGCGGGCGTCGGCGTAATTGGGATCCTGGGCCAACACACCGTCGAAGATCGCGAGGGCGTCGGCGACCCGTGAGGGCTGCTTCTGCTGCACGCCAGCGCGCGCCAGCACCCATGCCTCGTAGGTGAGCGCTCGCTTGTCGTGTGCGTCGGCCCCCAACATCATCGCGTACAGCTTCAGCTCGTCAGCCGGCCTCGCATCATCGTCGAGTTGCCGGGCAGCGTCGAAGACGTCGTCCGTGGTGAGACCCGACGCGGCAATCGAGGGTGGCTTGTCGACCAACAGCACGGGCTCGACACGTCCGAGCGCGATATGCCCACGGAGGTGCTGCCCGTCGACGATCTGCGTCATGAGCGGCGGAGCTGCCAACGTGTCGAACACGGCGAGCTGCTTCGCGGCTGCGTCGTACTGCTTCGCGGCGACGAATACGACCGCCCGAAACACCCGCGCGTCGGGATAGCTCGCATCGAGGTCGATCGCCGCGTCCAGGTCCACGGCGGCGGACGCCGCGTCGCCGGATCGCATCTTGCTCCAACCGCGATAGGTGAGGGCCTCGACATTGCCCGGCTGGATCGCCAACGCCTTTGTGTACAGATCGATCGACACGGCGTATTTCTGGTCAACGGCGGCCTGCTGTGCGTCGGCGAGCAACTGGCGCGCGTCGCGTAGTGGGTCACCGGTTGCGGTGGCACCAGTCTGTCGCGGACTAGCGACACGCGCGATCAACACACAGGCCAGCACGGCCACAGCGATGATGCCGAAGACCCACAACACGCGACGCCTGGTCGATCGGCTCGGCGCAGCGACGGCCAGTGCAGTCCGTCGCTGCTCGATCGAGCGCAGCACAGCTGCGGCGCGCGCGGTGTAGTCGTCGCGCAGTGAGACGTAGTCGGTTTCATCGACATCGCCCGCCGCGTGCTCGCGATCGAGATCGGCGAGTGAGCGCAGCAGGAAGTCACGCTCATCTTCGAGCATCGCCAACGCATCAGGATCGAGCGCGACACGTTCGGTCACCGGAGCTACGACCTCAGTCATCGTCACCATCGGCCACGTCGTCGCCGGCGTCGGGCGAGCCGGCCATCGCATGCGCGACCAACTCGCGATCGGCATCGGTCGCCGCGGATGGCGCCTCATGACGCCATCTCCGGAACACCGCCACGAGCCCGGCGAGCGCCAACACGAAGGCGAACACCGGCAGGAACCACACCAACCCGGTCACGCCGGAGGTCTTCGGTTTGAGGTCGATGTGCTCGCCGTAAAGACCAACGAGATACTGGCGAATCTGATCGTCTGTCTGGCCCTGATCGAGCCGCGAACGAATCTCCTTACGGATCTCACGCGCGATCGGCACATCCGATTCCGCGATCGACTGACCGCCACACACTGGACACGCGAACTGCGCTCCCAATGAAAACTCGCGCTCCGCGTTGTTGCTCGGACCGCGATGACGATCAAAGGCGGCAACGCTGAGCAGTGCGACCGCGAGCGCGACGACGATGATCCATGCTGCCGAGCGAACACGTTTCGTCATGACCGGCTCATCCCCCGAGGCGCGCGAGCAGCTTGTCAAAGCCGTCGGCTGTGATGCCGCCGATGACCTTGCGAGCAACGACGCCATTGGGCGCGATCAAATAGGACTCGGGCACCGCGGCGACGCCATAGCTGACCGCGATCGGACCCGTGTTGTCGAGCAAGACCGGCCAATCGCCACCGTTCTTTTCGAAGAACGCCCGCACGCTCGATGGGCTGTCCTCGAACGTGATACTGACAATCGACAAGTCATTCGCCGCCTTGTGTCGCTTCGACAACTCGACGAGCTGTGGATGCTCAAGCTGACACGGCACGCAGGTCGTGGAGAAGAAGTTCACGAGCACCCAGTTGCCCTTGAGACGATCGAGGTCGAAGGTGTCGAGCCGGAATCCGGTACCCGTGATGGCAGGAGCCGCCTTGCCGAGCAACGGGCTCGCCAGCGCCGCCTTCTCACCCGTATCTCGCGTTGCCAGCAACCACACGAACATGGCGAGGACGATGGCAATGCCCGCCGCGATGAACGGCGCGATGCGTGTCGTCGAACGCGCCGCCGCGACCGGCGCGTCCTCAGCGGTCGCCTTCTGGCTCGCTAACGCTCGCTCCGTGCGGCTCGTCTCATCGGTCGCCTGCTGGCTCGCTAACGCTCGCTCCGTGCGGCTCACGCGGCTCATCTCATCGCCAGGTCGGGCGCGCCGCGAACGGGCACGGGCGCAGAGGTCGCGGTAATAGGATTCCGGCGACGGCCGGGGAACGCCGCAAGCCCGGTGCCGATGGCCATGATTGCGCCGCCGATCCACAACCAGATCACCAGCGGCTGCACGATGACACGCACGGTGAGTGGAGCACCGGCGGACTCGGGAAACGCAATGACTGCGAGCATGATGTCTTCGTCGAGGCGGCTGCGCACCGATGGCGTGCCGATGTTCTGCCCACTGAACGCGTACACGCTGATGCCCGGCGCGTACGCCTTGCCGCCGTCGATTTGTAGCTGCGCCTGTGTAATCGTCTTCTCGGGCAGCGTCTTGGTGGTGACGCCCTTGAACGTGATCGTGTGACCACCGACGGTGCCGGTCTGGCCTTCGGTGAGTTGCAACTCCTGCTGATGTGCATACGCCGACGACGACGCGAACGCGACGGCGATCACGATCACCCCGAGGTGCACGATCATCCCGCCGTTGGTGCGCCCGACCACACCACGCCAACCCTGACGCCGCGACGCCAGCACGAGCTGGCGCACCGCGGCTCCCGCGGCGAAGCCACCGAAGGCGAACGCGAGAACCGGCACAATGCCGCGCGCGCCGAGCAGTAACGCCAACACCATTGCACTGATCCCCGACCACGCCGGCCAGAACAAGCGCTTCGACAGCAGCTCGCCGCTGGCCTTACGCCACGGCAACACCGGCGCGACGGCCATGAGGAACAGCAACACCAACCCGATGGGCATGGTCATGCGCTCGAAGTACGGCGTGCCGACCGAGATGCGATCGTTGTTCACGGCTTCGACGATGAGCGGGAACACCGTGCCGAGCAGTACCACGAATGCGAACGCCCCGAACAGCACGTTGTTGGCGAGAAACGCGCCTTCGCGCGACAACGGCGAGTCGATGCGACCCGGCGCGCGCAACCGATCACCGCGCCAACCGACGAGGCCAACCGTGACTGCGACGATGAGCGCGAAGAACCCCAACAGCAAAGGGCCGATTGTCGAGTTACTGAACGCGTGCACCGACGCGACCACGCCGCTGCGCGTGAGGAAGGTGCCGAGAATCGTGAGCGCGAACGTGGCGCACAGCAACGAAAGGTTCCACACACGCAACATGCCACGCCGCTCTTGCACCATCACCGAGTGCAGATAGGCCGTGCCCGTGAGCCAAGGCAGGAAGGACGCGTTCTCGACCGGATCCCAGGCCCAGTAACCCCCCCAACCAAGCACCTCGTAACTCCACCATGCGCCGAGGATGATCCCGATGGTGAGGAAGCCCCACGCGAACAAGGTCCAGCGGCGGGTGGCCAGCAACCAGCCCTCGCCGACGCGACCCGTGACGAGCGCTCCGATCGCGAAGGCAAACGGCACGGTGAACCCGACGTAGCCGAGGTAGAGCATCGGCGGATGGAACGCCATCAGGATGTGGTTCTGCAGCAACGGGTTGGGCCCCGGCCCGTCGTAACCGATGGGCACTTCGAAGCTCTTGAACGGGTTCGCGGGCCCGACGAGTAACACGAAGAAGAACAGCACCACCACGAACATCGTGAGCAACGCCCAACCGAACAGCGGATCGTCGACACGGTTGCGAAACTTGACCACGGTGGCGACCACGTAGCCGTTGAGGATGAGGGCCCACAGGATGATCGAGCCTTCGAGCGCCGACCACAATGTCGCGAAGTTGAACAACGCGGGCGTGCGACTCGACCCGTGTTCGGCAACGAACGCCACGCTGAAGTCACGCGTGATGAGCGCACGTTCCATGATCACGAAAGCAGCAAGCGCGCACGCGAACGTGAGCCACGCGTACCGGCGGCCGACGCGCACCAGTTCAGGTCGCCGCTTGATCAAGCCGGTGCCGACGGTGACCACACCCATCCCCGCGGACGCGAGACCGAGCACGTCCGCGGCGCCGCCGAGCGTGGCGTTCACTTCGCCGCGCCGCTCGACGCCGTACTACCCGACGCCGTACTGCCCGATGCCGTGTTGACCGGCGCTGTACTGCCCGACGCCGTGTTGACCGGCGTTTTCCCGCCGAGTTCGGCTTCTTGCAAACGAGCCTTGTTCTTCGACTCATACGACGCGTCGTGCTTCACGAGGATGCGGTCGCTCGCAAAGTACCAGCCATCGTGCGCACCGTTGTCGAACGCACCCGCTGGCCCGGCGCCTTGTTGCCACTTGCCTTCGAGCACCACGGGGATGCCGTCCTTGAAGAGTTCGGTCGGCGTGTCAAAGCTCGCGACATCGGCCTGCGCGCCCTTGTACGCGACGGTGAACAACACCGCGCCACGACCGTCGATCTCGTCGTGCATGATCGTGCCCGCGACGACGGTGCCCTGCATGCGGAAGCGCTTTTGGCCCAAGCTGTCGCGCTGAGAGACGGCTTCGTCGACGTTCTTGAAGAACAGCGACGCATCACCCAACGTCTTGAACAACAGCGCGCCGATAGCCACGACAACCACGGCGATCAACAGCATCGGACCAACGGAACGACGCTTACGAGGCGGCCGATCACGCGGCGTGAGATCGGCCTGGGTCACGATGGCCCTTGCGTGCTATCGCCAGGAGTGCCAAGCCACCGGCGTTGCTCCGGCGCGACCGATCGCGACAGTGAGCGGCCTCGCAGCAACAACCGCACGCTGTACAAACCCAACACAACAGCGGGGATGATCCACGCGGCGAGGATGAACCCAAGATGGTTCACGCGTCGACTCCGGTACCGACCATGCCGATCGCACGGGCCACGCCGCGCGATCCTTCGGCCCGGCGTTCGACCAGGGCGGCATCGAGACCGTGGTGGTCAAGTTGGTCCTCGAGCCAGGCAATGCGGAAGCGGTGCATCATCAACCAGGCGTAGATCCCGGTGAAGAGCACCAGACCGAAGAACAACGAGAACAGCATGAGCCCTTCGAGTTTCGTGTCACCGATCGCCACGGTGGCCTTTTGGTGCAACGTACGATCGGCCCACCAGCTCACCGAGAAGTGCACGATGGGGATGTTCAGCGCACCGACGATGCCAACAACGGCCGAGCGGCGGCTGCGTTGCTCGGGCTCGCCCGGGACGCGGCGAACCGCGAGGTAGCCGACATACAGCAACAGCAAGATAAGCGTGGTGACGATGCGCACATCGGTCCACTCCCAGTAGGTGCCCCAAGTGTGGCGGCCCCAAATCGCGCCGGTGACCAGCGCGAGTGCGCAGAACATCACGCCGACTTCGGCGGAGGCGCCGGCGATGAGGTCCCACCAAATCGAACGCTTCCAGAGATACATGAGCCCACCGAACGCGGTGACGCTGAACGCGAGATACATCAACCATGCGAGAGGCACGTGGATGTAGAGAATGCGCACCAGATCGCCCTGTGAGGCATCGGCGTCGCTCCACACGAACGACAGGAGCAGATGTATTGCGATGCCGACGACGAGGAGCCCACCGAGGACGCGTGTGGCTCGCGAGCTGGTCGATGTCACTCCCGCTGTGCTCATGCATCCTCCAACAACACGCCGAAGGCCAGGGCCCCGAACGCCACGTACACCAGTGCAGTCAGCCCGAGCAGCGCGAGCCAATTCCAGCCGTTGACCGCGACCGTGCCCAGGGCATCGTCGAACGCCCGGGTGGCCCCGATGAGCACCGGTGCGAGCACCGGCAGCAGCAGAATCGGCAGGATGGTCTCGCGCACGCGAAGCCCCGCAGCCAGAACGCCGTAGAGCGTACCGGCGGCGGCCACGCCGATGGTCGCGACCCCTGCGGTGGCCACGAGGAGGAGCCCGTCGTCAAGATGGGGCCCATAGAGCACCGCCACGCCGACCCCGAGCAGCGTTTCGAGTACAAGCAGTTGCACCGCTAGCGCCACAGCCTTGCCAAAGAAGATCGCGGACGGTTCGAGGCCCGACAGCCGCAAGGCATCACGATTCCCGTCGGCCGATTCGAGCGCAAAAGATCGCTGGATCGCGAGCACGGCCGCGAACAACACGGTGATCCAGAACAGACCGCCGGTGAAGGTGCGCAACGCCTCGGTGTCGGCGTCGAGCGCGAAACCGAACAGCACGAGCACGAGCACCGCGAACGGCGCGACCTGGCCGATGGCCACGCGCGATCGCCACTCGATACGCAGGTCCTTCCCGGCGACGAGCGCGATCTCACGCAACATCGACGTGACTCTCGTCGAGGGGCGCCATGGGCGTCGGCAACGAACCGCGTACTGCCGGCTGATCGTCGATGACGACACCACCCGCGATCGTGACCACCCGCGACACGATGGTCCGAGTGCGGTCGAGTTCATGCGAGGCCACCAGCACCGTCGCTCCCGCCGCCAGGGCCCCGGCAACCAACTCGTCGACGATGTCACGACCCGCCTGATCGAGACCCGCGTGGGGCTCGTCGAGCAACCACAACCGCGGCCGACGCGCCACCAGCACCGCAAGCGATGCGCGGCGCCGTTGCCCGGTCGAAAGACGAATCACCGGCACGTCGCGCAGGCGCGGATCAATCTCGAGGCGAGCCATCGCGGCCTCGGCCTCGGCGACCGAGCCGCCTGCGGCGCGCGCCCAGAACCGCAGATTCTCGAACACGGTGAGGTCGTCGTACAGAAACGTCGCGTGGGCGAGCATGCCCACGTCGCGCCGTATGGCGCGGCGGTCGCGGGCCAGGTCGTGACCCAAGACCTCGGCCGAGCCCGACGTGACCGCCAGTAGACCCGAGCACAGGCGCAGCACACTGGTTTTGCCTGCGCCGTTCGGGCCCTGCAGGAGCACGGCTTCACCCGCATCGACCACGAGGTCAACGCCTGCGAGGGCAGGAAATCGGCCGAGCAGCGCGACCACGGCGCGCAGATCGACGACGGGCACCGCAAAAAGCTAGTGACAACGCTCATCCGGCGCCCAATGCGGCTCGCACGAGCGAGCCGGGAGCCAACCGGCGAGGCGACCCAGGACGGAATCAGCGCAGTACGCCGATGTCATCAGCGATGTCCTCAGCCCAGCCACGCCAACGCCGATAGGCGGCGGTGCTCGCGCGCGCTCTCAGTGCCGTCGGACGCACCTTTATCGGTGCCGGACTTCTTCTGCTGCTGTTCGTCGCGTACCAACTCTGGGGCACCGGCCTGCACGAAGCGCGTGCGCAGGACTCCCTGAGCAAGCAGTTCGACGACAAGTTGGCGACGCATTCCAACGTCGCCAAGACCGCCTCGGAGCTCACCCCGAAGCAAACCACGACCTCGACAGCGGGATCGGTCGCCACATCCACCGTCACGTCGACCACGATCACGCCCGCGACCACGACCACGACCACGACCACGACCACACTGGCGGGCAGCGCGACCTCCGACCACAGCACACCGGTCGACGTGAAGCCGGGGGAGGCGCTCGCACACCTGCGCATTCCGAAAATCGGCGTCGACAAACTGATCGTCGAAGGCGTCACCGTCGAGGATCTTCGCAAGGGCCCGGGTCACTATCGTTCGACGCCTCAGCCCGGCTATGCTGGCAACGCCGCGATCGCCGGCCACCGCACGACCTACGGCGCGCCGTTCAATCGCATCGACGAACTCGTGCCGGGCGACAAGATCACCGTGACCACCTTGCACGGCACATGGAACTACGAGGTGCTGCCCGCGCCGAACGATCCGTCGAGTGGCCATTTCGTCGTCTCGCCGGACGAAGTGTGGGTGCTGAACGACTTCGGCGACAACCGACTCACCCTCACCGCGTGTCACCCGAAATACAGCGCCAGTCAACGCATCGTCGTCGTTGCGAAGCTGCTCGACACGCCCGACACGGCGCCGACCGCGACGACGAGCCCGGCGGCCACCGATCCAACTGCGTCGTCGGGTGCAACCGGCGACACCGTCGGCGCCGGGACGACGCCCGCAGTGTCACCCGACGATCCGCTGCTCGACCAAGGTCTCGGCGGCGACCCGAGTGCCCGCACCCCCGCACTTCTACTGGGCCTCGCGTTCTTCGCTCTGCTCGCAGCCGTATGGCAACTGTCGATCCGTTGGCGCCGCTGGCCCGCGTACGCCGCTGCTGTCGTTCCGCTCGGCGTCGTCATGTTCACCTGGTTCGAGCATCTCGATCGGTGGCTACCGGCGCGGTAGCAACTGCGGTTGGCGCGCACCCTACGATCTGTGGTCGTGCGCGCGCATCGGCCTGCCCGTCTTGTCGTCGCCGTCGTCTTCGCGGTGACCGTGTCGGCGTGTTCAGGGAAGATCTCGCCGTCGTCGTCCACCACGACAACAGCGCATCCGATAAGTGGCGCGAGTGGATCGACCACAACCACGGTGGCCATCGTCGGCGACCCGGTCAACCAGTACACGCTCTCGCTCGGCGACTGCTTCAACCACTACGACGTCGGGAAGGAAGCGATCACGACGCGCTCATCATGCGACGCGCCCCACCAGCGCGAGGTCTACGCCACCCTGGTGCACCCTGCACCGTTTGGCGACCCGTGGCCCGGTGACGACGCGTTGCAGCGCTACGGGTTGCGCCTCTGCTATCAGAACTTCGCAGCGTTCGTCGGGGTGATCTACGAGCTGTCCGAACTCGGCATCGGCGTGCTGACCCCACCGCAACTCAACTGGGAGGACAGCAGGGCGCGCTACCGGGGCATCACCTGCTACCTCGCCCGCAACGACGGTCGTCCATTGGTGGGATCAATGCGCGGCAAGGCCATTTAGCGCTTCAGGGGATCGAGCTCGATTGACGTGGACTTTCCCTTCAAAGCGGGCCTCACCACCGCGCGCCGAACAGTACGGTCAATGCCATGTCATTCGACGGGGTCGTGCTCACGCTGCTCGCCGTCCTCGTCGGCGCTTACGTGGGTCTTGCGCGCAACGGCCGCCTCGTCAACGTTGCGCACACGCCGGTGCGAGCAAAGGCGCTCCTCGTCCTCGGCGTCGCCGTACCCGCCCTCGCGGATCGGTTCACGCGTGACGTGGCCGTGCCCCTGGTCATCGGCGGCTTGATCGCCTTGTTCGTGTTCGCGATGGTCAACGTGCGCGTCGTCGGCATGAGCGTCATGGCCATCGGCATCCTCGCCAACCTGGCGCCGACATTTCTCAACGACGGTCTGCCGGTGCGTCGCGACGCGCTGGTCAATGCAGGCCTCGCGTCGCGCGACGACGTTGATCGCGTTGAACTCAGCGGAGCCCGTCGGCTGGAAGAACCCGACCAACAGCTGCGGATCCTCGGCGACATCATCCCGCTGCACGAGACAGGACAAGTCCTGTCGTTCGGCGATCTCATCATCTTGATCGGGCTCGCCGACATCACCGCGAACCTCACGTTGCGCAGGCGGCGCGGCGCTCGTTCGAACGATGCCGACGACGCCGAAGCCACCTGGTGGATCTTCCCGACCGAACCCCTTCAAGTGCCCAGCAACAGTCGTCGCAATCCGCGGCCACTTGCTCATCAGGCGTTGGCCGTCATCGAGCCAGAGACGCTCGTCCTGCCCGATGCCGCGGTCTTGCCTGGCGAGACATCGATCGATCAACGGACCCGCATCGGCGTTGTCGCCCCCGACCTCGATCCGTGGAACACGTTCCCCATAGCCGCAGCCGACCGCTTTGCCGTTGATGACGCGTTCGACCCGCTGCCCGCGCCGCCGCACGCGATCGTCGATCTCACCGACGACGAACTCGTGCTCGACCTCACCGAGGACCACGTTGTCGACTTGCCGATCGCGGAGACCTGGGTCGTGGCTCAGCGAGACCCTGGCCCTCCTCGGGCAGTTCGCCCAGCACCCCCGAATCTCGCTGACGAGGAACAAATCCTCGCTCTCTTCGCCGACCTCGGGTCGCGCAAGCGTGATCGTCGCCGGGGGCAGCGCAACATCCCCGATTTCGAGCCGATCCACCTCGACGATCCGGTACCCACGGCTCGCCGATAGGTCATTCGTCGGGAAGGCCCTCAGCGGCGGCCATGACGATCGCGAGACCCGTCCATGACTGCGGAATCGCGCCCAACCCCTCCCCGGTGTCGGGATTCCAGTACTCGGCCAATCCGCTCGTGAACGCGCCGGCAACAGTGCGACGCGCTATCTCGCGGGCGTGGGTCACGAAGCCGTGTCGTCGCGCGGCAACCCAGAGGAGGTACGAGAGCTGCGGCCACGCCGGGCCGCGCCAGTAGATCGCGTTCGCGAAAGTCGCCTCATCGCGATGCACCCCCGCGGGGCCGTGCGCGCCCCCGTAGGCGTGCTCGTCGAGCGCTGCGTCCAGCACCGATCGGGCCCGCGAGCGCCGGCGTTCGACCAGCACGGGCAAGAGGCCATCGAGCGTTCGTGCCCGACCCGAGCCCACCTCGGTGTCGCCCGCGTCAATCCAGGTCGTTGTGCGTTCATTCCACCGCGCGTCGAGTGCATCGACGATCGCAACTGCGTCGACACCGAGCTCGAAAGCGTTGAACGCGACGAGCGCGTTGAACCCGGCCGATGCGACGGTGAACGCGTGGTTGGCGATCGGCGAACCGACGGCGTCCTGCTCGACTGACGCAACAAGTTCGCCTTTGCGTTCATGCCAGCGAGCCAGCGTGAAGCCATCCCCTGGACACAGGTCGTCCCACCGTGGGCTGTCGTCGCAGCCCGTCTCCCACGGGTGTGCGAGCAACACGAGGCCGGACGCATCATGACGTCGCCGTGTCTCGAGCAGGAAACGGATCCCGCGGTGGGCGCGCTCGATCGTGTCGATCGGCACGTCAACACCGCGACCGCGCAGTGCCGCGATCGCATGGCCGAACATTGGCGGTTGCGTGATGCTCGACGCGCCTTCGCGCCCCCAGAACGTGGCGTGAAAGAGTGGGTCGCGCCGGTAGTTCATGTGAGGCACGAAGCCGTTGGCGTCCTGGGTCGACAATGCCGACGCCAGCTCGCGCGTGGCCCGTTGGGCGTCGCCGAGGCACTCCCAGATGATGCTGTGAAAACACGAGTCCCACAGCCACTGCCACGGATACACCGAGCCGTTCGGCGCCGCGTACCCTTCGGGCACCCAATGCGTTTCGAGCATCGCCCGCACCTGTTCGCTCGGCCGCATGATTTCCTCCGACGTCAGGTTTACGCCATGAGCGATCGCGCACACCAGCCACCACGATGCGCGATCGTGTCGTTCCGGCTGGGCTTCGCGGATGGCGTGTCGGTGGTGGCCGCGACGTGGCAGCGAGCGCTCAGCGACCTTGGCTTCATCGTGCGGACCGTAGCGGGTGAGGGTCCGGTCGACGTGATCGTGCCTGGCCTCGCGATCGGCGCCGATGCAACGCCGCCGGCACCCGATGAGCTCGCCGCCGCGTTCGCGAACTGCGACCTTGTGCTCGTCGAGAACCTGTTGTCGATTCCGATGAACCTCGCCGCCTCGCGGGCCACGCGTGATGCGTTGCGCGGGCGGCCGGCGATCCTGCATCACCACGATCCGCCATGGCAGCGGGCTCGCTACGCGGACGTCACCGAACTGCCGCCCGACGATCCCCAGTGGCAACACATCACCATCAATGAGCTGACGCGGCTTGAGATGATCGATCGGGGGTTCGCCGCGACCACGATCTACAACGCGTTCGACACGGACGAGCCAGCGGGCGATCGAACCGCGACGCGTGCCGCGATGGGGTTCCGCGCCGACGAACGCGTGGTCGTGCACCCGGTGCGCGCCATCGCGCGCAAGAACATCCCGGCGGCGCTGCACATCGCCGAGGCGCTCGACGCGACCTATTGGCTATCGGGGCCGACGGAGGAAGGCTATGAGGACGAGCTGGCCCACATCATCGCCGGTGCCACGACCCGCGTCGTGCATCGCCGATGCGACGACCGCCCCGGCTTGTACGCCGCAGCGGACATCGTGGCATTTCCTTCGCTATGGGAAGGATTCGGGAATCCGCCGATCGAAGCGTCGATTCATCATCGTCCGGCGTTCGTCGGCGACTACCCAGTAGCGGCCGAGCTTCGCTCGATGGGATTTCGCTGGTGGCATACCGACGACATCGCTGCTGCACGCTCGTGGTTTCGCGACCCCTCACGCGCGCTGCTGGCCCACAACGCCGGCGTGGCACGCGCCCACCTCTCGTACGAGCGCTTCGTCGAACGTCTGCGCGGAGTACTCGATCGGCAAGGATGGCTGCCGTGACCGACCCTGTACGAGTGCAGCGCCGCAAGATCCAACGAGTCGCCGAGATCGGTCAGCGCGTCGGATATGGCCTGTTCGCGATTGCGCTGATCGGCTTCTTCGTCGCGCTCATCACCGGGTTCGCGTCCGGCTGGGTCACGTTGATCGTCGCGTGCCTCATTGTCGGCTCGATCTTTCTCGCTCCGGCGATCGTGGCGGGGTACGCGGTGAAGGCTGCCGAGCGCGAGGACCGCGAACTCGGCCGTTAGCCTGAACGGCTGGGCACAGCGTTGTTCGTCACGTGCTCGACGATCCGACGGAGAAGATGAGCATGAGCATTCGGCTCTCCGCACCTGAGCGGCGCAAGCAGTTGCTTTCCGTGGCCGTCGATTCCTTTGGCGTGCAGGGCTACCACATCACGACGATGAACCGATTGGCCGAAGCTGCGGGCGTCACCAAGCCGGTGCTCTATCAACACTTCCGGTCCAAACGCGAGCTCTACCTCGCGGTGCTGTCCGATGTCGGCGAGCGTCTACGCGAGGTGATTGCGCAGGCAACGTCGAACGCGACGACGCCCCACGAACAGGTCGAAGCGGGGTTCGGCGCCTACTTCGGCTTCTTCGCCAACGAGCCGCCCTCGTTCCAGGTGCTGTTCGGCGACGCCGCCCGCAACGACGCCGAGTTCGCGGCTGTGTCTCATCGTGTCGAAGCCGAGCTGGCGGACACGATTGCCGAGCTCATGACGGTGGGGAAAAGTGCTGAGGATCGTCGCCTGTTGGCCTTCGGCATCGTCGGCCTCGCCGAAGGCTCCAGCCGTTACTGGGTGGCCCGGGGGCTCGACATCGATCCGCACGTGTTGGCCAAACGTATGGCGGACCTCGCTTGGTACGGTCTTCGCGGCGTGCCGCCCCGCTGACCGGCGTCACGCACCCGAGGGGTACGCAGCGTCGTCAAGCATGATCGGGCTGATGTCAATGGGTTCGGCGGGCAGCTCGCCCCGCACAATCGGGGCCAAGAACTCGCGCAGCCGCGTCGGCAACACGGGCTCGTCGCTCGCGAGTAACTCGTCGATCGTCCACCATCGGGCCCCCAAGAACGCGGCCGCTTCAAGGAACTCGAGATGACGGGGCCGGAAGTCGCCACCGTCACACCACGCCACATGAATCCGTTCGCGTGAGTCGAAGTGCAGGCCACCGAAGTCGAACTCAACGTGCTGCACCCAAATGCAGGGGCCGATCTCGACGTCTTCGATCCCGGTCTCCTCCAAGAGCTCGCGTCGACACGCATCCTCACTCGACTCGCCAACATCGACTCCGCCGCCCGGGATCTCCCACCACGGCTGCTTGCGATGATCGGCCGGATCCTCGGCGTTCACCAAGAACACACGGCCGGCGGGGTCGAGCAGGACAACGCGCGCTGCGGGCCGTCGCAGGGTGAAAGCCATGCCCGCCAGGTTAGAGCACGAGCCACCGACACCGCGCGAAGCGACCCAAAGACACCGAGCGACACCGACCCTGCGACACCGAGCGAAGCTCCCCTGCGACACTGAGCGAAGCGCCCACGACACCGACCGACACCGACCCTGCACACCGAGCGACGCGTTTCGCCTCGCTCCACCGTTGTGCGGCCGCCTGGATCACCGGGTCGGTGTCGCGTTCGTGTGGATCGGAGGGCCCGCTCGATTGGATCGTCGAGTGTCACGACCTCGAGTGTCGCGACCTCGAGCGGCTCCACGAGAATGGCCGAGTACATCGTTATATATCGCATGCATTGAGGTTGCATGCAGAACGTGTGTTCGGTAGAGTTCTCGTATGTTTACAGCGGTCGTCGATCACGTCACAGAGGGTGTCGGCCTGAGGGTCGACGACTTCGCCGACGACGATGTCCGAGCCGCTCTCACTGCGTGTTCGGTGCTGCAAGGCCGTATCGATGTGTTGCGGGCCAAGTTGTTGGTGTCGGTTCATGAGCGCGGTTTGTGGCGTCGTGATGGGGCGCGGTCGTTGGCGGCGTGGCTCGGACAGAACACGGCGTTGTCCGCGCGCGACGCCCGCCGTGCAGCAGACACCGCACCGTCGATCGCCGCTGACGGCCCAGTCGGTGACGCGGTCGGCTCTGGTGCGATCACCGCGGCCCATGTCGAGGTCATCAACTCGTTCACGAACGCCGAAGCTGTTGCGGCCGCCGCGGTTGCTGCTCCGTGCGACGGTGTGGCCGGCGACGACATCCCGGCTCCGGTTGCCATATTTGGTCCGTTGGAGTTGCTGGGTATGGCCAAAGTGTTGTCGCCGGAGGAGTTCGCTAAAGCGGCCCGTTCGCAGCGTTCGGTGCGTGACCCGCACGGTGAAGCATCCCGGCATGCGTTTTTGTGGGCGTTGCGGTCGTTGCGTACCTGGAAGGACGCGGACGGCATGTTTCATCTGTTCGCGAGCCTTGATCCGGTGTCGGGGGCGTTCGTGGAACAGGCACTCGCCGCGATGGCCGACACGCTGTGGCGCGCCGAGCACCCTGACCGGTCGTCGCAACTCGCGGCCCGTGACAGTTTCGAACAGCGACGCGCCGACGCGTTGGTCGAACTGTGCCGCCGGTTCATCGCCGGCGAACAATCAGTCACCCCGCCCGGCACGTCCGGCGTTGAGGTCCTCGTCGTCATCGACTACCAAACCTTGCTCGCCGACCTCGACGATCATGGTGTGGCGACGTTGGTTGACGGCACACCAATCCC
>JAYUFA010000149.1:0-6212 GCA_043738925.1 Actinomycetota bacterium | reverse complement strand
TTGTAGGACCGCATACAGGCGAGCGCGAGTTCGCGGTCGGGTTCGATGTAGGTGAAGATCGCGCTCGACGGATAGACCACCGACACGTCGATGCCGTCGAGGTCCATGTCGGCAGCGTGCGCGGTGCCGTTGTAGTTGCCCGGCATGATCTCGTCGAAGCGAAGCCCCGAGAGCTTGAGTGCCCCGGCCGTCTGGCCAGCGGTGGCTTCAATGCCGAAGGTTCGTTTTGGAGGGCCGCCGTCGAAGCTCCAGCCATCGCCGCCGTCGGCACCGCGCATCATCTTCGGCGTGCGTTCTGCGAGATGGCGCGGCACATTGTCGAACACGTGCGGTGGCTCGCAGATGTGGCAATCGGCTGAGATCAGGCGCGTGGGCATGGATGTGTCCCCCTTGGGCGCGCAGGCTAAGCCGACGGGCCTGATGAAGCAACTGTTCGAAACAGTTGTGTGATACGCGCCAGGGGGTGGTCAGGCGAACGCGTTGCGCAGCGCCGCCGCGATCTCGGCGAAGGCCTCGTTCGCCTGTGGCAGCGCGGAAGAAAACGCCAGCATGCTGTGAATCATGCCGGGATAGAGCGAGTACGTCGTGGGGACACCGGCCGCGACGAGCGCAGCCGCGTAGGCCGCGCCCTCGTCGCACAACGGGTCGTACTCGGGCGCGATGACGAGCGCGGGCGCGAGGCCGCTGAGGTCGGTTGCCCGATTCGGCGAAGCGTAGGGGTTTAGACCGTCGGCCGCCGACGCGAGGTACTGCTCCCAGCACCACCGCACCTCGGCGCTCGCGAGGTTGATGTCGCGGCCGAAGCGTCGATGGCTCGCGGTGTCGCACGCTGCGTCGATGACCGGGTACGCCAAGATCTGCAACGACAACGTCGGACCCGAACGATCGCGAGTCATTTGCGCGACGACCGCGGCGAGGTTTCCGCCGGCGCTGTCACCGAAGACAGCGAGGCGGTCGGCGTCCCCGCCGATCTCGGCGGCGTGAGCGTGCGCCCACAGGAGAGCGGCATAGCAATCCTCGACCGGGATGGGAAAGCGATGCTCGGGCGCCTTGCGATAGTCGGTCGCGACCACGACGCAGCCACTGTCGTTCGCTATGCGACGTGCGGTGGCATCGTGCGAGTCAAGGTCGCAGAGTACCCACCCGCCGCCATGGAAGAAGACCACGATCGGCGCCGACGCCGCCGCCGAGGGACGATAGATCCGCAGGGCGATCTCACCGCCGTCGACCGCGATCATGCGGTCCTTCACATCGTGGACGGGATCGGGCGCTGCCGTCGCCATGTCGACCATCGCAGCGGCCACACGACGCCGCGCTTCATCACCATCGCGCATGTCGTCGAGGCGCGGGAACACGTTTTCCATGACTTCGATGAGTGCACGTGCCGATGGATCGAGGGTCATCGCCACATCATGGCCGATCACACGGCCGGCGGCCCGACAGGAGGCGGCGGCGCGTCGTCCGTTGTCACCGCTACCGACGGTAGTGTCGTCGGTCGGGGTGAGCGAAACGGGGAGCCGCATGCGCGCATGCATCGTGCACGACCATGCCCTTGGGGCGAAGGTCGAAGACGTCGACGTGCTGGAGCCCGCTGCGGGCGAGGTGCTCGTGAAGATCGCAGCGTCGGGTCTGTGCGGTTCGGATATGCACGTGCTGCACGGTCGCAGCGTGGTCGCGCGTTACCCCATGGTGCTCGGGCACGAAGGCGCCGGCGTGGTCGAGGCCGTCGGTGCTGGTGTCACGAGAGTCGCGCTCGGCGATCATGTTGTCATCGCCTTGTACGGCCCGTGCGGTGCGTGCACCCCGTGCCTCACCGGCGACATAGCGCACTGTGATGGCGCGGCGCGCACTGCCAACATCTTCGGGACAATGGCCGACGGAACGACGCGCCTGCGACAGGGTGACAGCGTCGTGTATCCGATGGTGGGGTGTGGATCACTCGCCGAATACGCGGTGGTGCGCGCCGCGATGGTGGTGCCGATCGATCGCGATGTTCCGTTTGACGTGATCTGCCTTGCGGGCTGCGGCGTCACGACCGGGCTCGGCGCAGTGTTCAACGCGGCGCGGGTCGCTCCGGGTGACACCGTCGCCGTCGTCGGCTGCGGTGGCGTCGGCCTGAACGTGGTGCAGGGCGCGCGGCTCGCAGGCGCGAAGGTGATCGTGGCCATTGACACGAACCCCATGAAGCTCGAGCTGGCCGGTCGCCTCGGTGCCACGCACGTCATCGATGCCGCGACGACCGACATGGCCGATGGTGTTGCCGCGATCGTTCCCCGGGGCCTCGACTTCGCATTCGAGGTAGTGGGCTCGCCGACGTTGGTTGCCGCCACATTCGCGTTGGTGCGCCCGGGTGGCACGTGTGTGATGGTGGGCTCTCCGCCGAGCGACACGATCATTCCGATCGATGGTCGCCTCCTTTTCGCCGATCGCCGACTGATCGGAACGACGGGCGGCAACAACGTCCCCCAACGCGATATTCTCCGCATTGTCGACCTCTATCGATCAGGCCGTCTCGATCTCGACACACTCGTCACGCAGCGTCTTCCGCTCGAACGTGTACAAGAGGCCATCGAGGCCGCCGAGGCGGGCGCCGTGGCGCGCAGCGTGATCGTCTTCTGAGCGAGCTGGCTGAAACCCGCTCACCGTTGCGACACGAGGCCGCGAGCATCGTACGCTTGTGCCATGACACGCCCGTCCGCTCGAACCGAGATGATCATTGTCGGCGAACGATTCATCGCCGAGCGCGGCATTGAGGCCGTTTCGCTACGCGAGATCGGTGCGGCTGCCGGTCAGCGAAACAACTCCGCGGCGCAGTACCACTTCGCCACGAAGGCGGGCCTGGTCGCGGCGATCTACCAGTATCGGATGGGGGCGATGAACGCCGAGCGCCTCGCTGCGCTCGCGATGCTGCCCGCTACGGGCGACGAGCGTGAGATGCACGCGTTGGTCGACGTGCTGGTCACGCCGCTCCTCGCCGTGATCGAGCCGAACGTGTCTTGGTATGCACGGTTCCTCGCACAGCTGTCGGCGCGCGGCACCTGGGCGGGTTGCTATCCGACCCCGGAGCGTTCGTTGCAGAGTGGCGTTTGGGAGGCCCGTCGCCGCGTCAAAGGGCTGCTGTCCGAATTGCCCGAAGCCGTACTCATCGCACGACTGCGGCTGGCCTTCGGGCTCATCCTCGATGTCGCTGTCGATCTCGAACGGAGTTTCATACCCGACAAAGAGATCGCTCGATCGGTCGCCATCGACAGCATCATTGCGCTCCTCGTCGGGCCGTCATCGGCTCACGTGTCGAACGAGGTCGTGGCTACGGCCTAACGCCTTGCATCAGGTGGTGTAGTCGGCGTTGATCGCGATGTAGTCGCGCGAGAGATCACAGCCGTATACCGTCCAGTCGCCCGGACCATGGCCAATGGTCGCGTGGATGAGCACATGGTTGCCATGCATGATCGTGGCCAGTTCGGCGAGGCCGCGCTCGTCGAGCGTGGCCGGATAGACCTCCATCGCACCGAATCGCAAGGTGGTGGTGTCGGGCCCGATGTTGTCGTCGTTGATCTTGCCGATTGCCATGGCGACGCGTCCCCAGTTTGGATCGGCACCATGTACGGCGGTCTTGACGAGCGGCGAGTTTACGATGGCCTTGGCGACGCGCTTGGCCTGATCGTGGTCGCGAGCACCGTCGACGCGAACCTCCAACAGTTTGGTCGCTCCTTCGCCGTCGCGGGCGATCTGCTTGGTGAGATCGAGGCACACGTCGAGCAAGGCCCGCTCGAACACGGCGAGGTCGACGGCGCCGGCCGCGCCGCTCGCGAACACTGCGGCCGAGTCCGAAGTCGACGTGTCCGTATCGATCGAGAGCGAATTGAACGTACGCCCGATGACGCGGCGAAAGATCACGTCGAGATCTGCCTGAGCGATGTCTGCATCGGTGAATATCCACGTGAGCAACGTGGCCATGTCGGGCTCGATCATGCCGACGCCCTTGGCTACCCCGGCCACGATCGCCGCACCGGCACTGCGTCGCGACGTCTTGTGCACGGTGTCGGTAGTCATGATCGACTTGGCCACTTGCCCCAGTGACGCGCCCATCTGTGCCGGGTCGAGACGATCGATACCGACCAGCATGCGGTCGAGCGGGTACGGGCGGCCGATGACTCCGGTGGAACCGATGAGGAGCGCGTTCGGTTCGACGCCGAGGCGCGCACCAACATGGGCGAGTACGGCGCGCGCTGACTCGTTGCCTTGCGGTCCAGTGGCCACGTTGGAGTTTTTCGAGATGGTGACCACGCCGCGCGCCGCACCGAGGGCCAGATGGTCTCGGCTGATCAGGACGCTGCAACCAGCGAAACGGCTCTTGGTGAACACCGCCGCGCATCGTGTGCCGGGGTCGCCGATGACGACCGAGAAATCGAGCGTGGCGTCCTTCACGCCAATGTTCGACGCATACGCACGAAAGCCCTTCGGCCAGCTGTTCGACATGGATGCGCAGCGTAGCGACCGTGCACACATCAGCCGAGACGGCAGACGATCAATACGAGCGCGGGAGACCAAGCAGGCGTTCGCCGATGCGGTTGCGCACCATCTCGTTGTTCAGCGGAGCAAAGCTCCACAGGCGAACGTCACGAAACCAGCGTTGCATCGGCAACTCCCGGCTGAATCCGAATCCGCCCATGAGCTGCATCCCCGACAACGTGATGTGCTGGGCGGCTTCGGATGCGACGAGCTTGGCCATCTGCGCGAGCAGCTCGGCGTTCCCTCCACCCACCTCGATCGCCGCGGCGCGAGCGGCGATGCTGCGGGCGGCCTCGATGCGAACAGCTCCATCGGCCAGCCAGTGCTGCGGCACCTGAAACGCCCCGATCGGCTTACCGAACACCTGGCGGTCGTTTGCATACGCGACCGCGTACTCCAGCGCGCCACGCGCAACGCCGATGCATGCGGCTGCCGCATTCAGACCCTCACGATTGAGCGTGGCGAACGCCTGACGGAATCCGGCGTGCTCGACTCCGATGACCGCATCTGCGTCGACCATCACATCGTCGAACACGATCTCGCAGGTCGACATCCCGTGAATGCCGAACGTGCCGATTTCCCGAATGCTGACACCGTGCGCGTCGGTCGGCACGAGGAACATCGTGACCCCGTCGATCGACGATCGCTCGGCCGGGCGTGTGCGCGCCAGCACGATGAGCCACTGTGCCCGTGTGGCGCCTGAGGTCCAGAGCTTCGTGCCGCTGATGCGCCAGCCGCCGTCGACCGCCAACGCGCGCGTCTTCATGGCACGCGCCACATCGGTGCCACCGTCGGGTTCCGACATCGAGAACGAGACCTTCGTTCGGCCGTGAACGAGTTGTTCCAGCACGTCGCTTTGCTCCGGTGTCGACGCGTAGCCGCGTAACACCTGGATGATCATGAATTGCACGATGAGAAACGCCGCCATCGATGTCGGGCCGGCGGCCAGTTCCTCGATGACCACCAGTTGGTCGCGCAGGTCGCCCGCGCCTCCGATGTCGCTCGGTGCGTCGATAGCGAGAACACCCATTGCCGCAAGCCGTTCGTACAGCACGTCGTCGAATTGCTCGTCCTGATCGAGCTGCTGGGTGCGCGCGTGGGGTGACACGTCGCGTACCAATACCCGAACGGTCTCGCGTAGCTGGCGACGCTCGACGGTCTCGGCGAGGGGATCAAGCGGATCGAACGTCGACAGGTCCATCCGCCGATGCTAGATCGCGCCCGATCCGCGGTCGCTCCTCGGACTACGGTCCGGGCAAGGCAGACGCGGACGGGTTGACGCCCAGCATCGTCGCCCGGATGAGCTCGATGAGCTCTGCCGTGGCTTGTCCCCGTTGGGGTAGCCAAAGCGAGTCGGTGACGTTCAACGCGATGGCGATGTCGTCGACGTCGCTGTAGACGAACTGCGTCGTGCCCCCCGAGTGACCGATCCAACGCCAATGCCGTACACCCAGCTCATCGATCGTGCACGGGCAGTAACCAAACGACGCGGCACCCAGCCCCGTCTCGGGGTCAAAGGAGTGCATCGCCGCCAACGCGTCCGGCTTCGTGACCGCGCCGTCTCGATAGAGAGACACTGCCCAACGCAGCAACGTCGCTGTGTCGGTCACGATGCCGCTCGTCGCGAAGTTCGGCTCTTGCGGCCCGGGCGCCCGATGGACGATGTTGCGCAACGCAAGCGGATCGAGCACGCGTTGACG